>NZ_JADEXT010000011.1:0-192729 GCF_015206985.1 Nostoc sp. LEGE 12447
TCCAACTACAACAGAAATGGTTGACAAACTAATCTCAGTTGCACTCGATTTAATAAATCCTCAACATTTAAGAAACTGGTTTGCCAGTTGCTGCTACTGTACCTCATAACAGCCGTAAATGCTGTAATAAATAAATGCGGGATGATTTTATAGATTTTACTTGGCATTTTTGTGTGGGAATTTGATGCTGCAAATCTGCATACCCATAATTAATATTTATACTAAAACTTGTATTGCATTATCTATCAATTGCTGTAAAAATCATTGTATTTTTCAGTGAATCGGCTGCCAAATCTTGAGAATATTTTCACCACTCCCGCCACCGGCAATAGTTTCTCCATCGGGGCTGATGGCGATCGCATAAATATATCCAGAATCTGTATCTAAAGTGCGAATTTCCTTACCTGTTAAAGGATTCCACAGTTTAATTGTCTTGTCACTGCTACCACTGACAAGGGTAAGGCCATTTTGAGTTCCACTGGGCAAAAAGGCAACAGAATTAACCTTATCTTTATGTCCCTTTAAAGTGCGGATTTCCTTTCCTGTATTGAGATTCCACAATTTAATTGTTTTGTCTTTACTGCCACTAGCAAGGGTTTTGCCATCAGGTGCAAAAGCGACTGAAAGAATCGACTCTGCATTTCCTTTTAAAGTGCGGATTTCCTTTCCTGTATTGAGATTCCACAATTTAATTGTCTTATCCCAGCTACCACTAGCTAGGGTTTTGCCATCAGGACTAAAAGCCACAGATGGAACACCATCAGTATGTCCATCTAAAGTGCGGATTAACTTTCCTGTCTCCAGATTCCACAGTTTGATTTTTATATCCTTACTAGCAGTACCACTGGCGAGAGCTTTGCCATCAGGACTGAAAGCTACAGAAGTAACTCCGTCGGAATTTCCCTCTAGGGTGCGGACTAACTTTCCTGTCTCCACATTCCACAGTTTGATTGTCTTGTCTGCACTACCACTGGCGAGGGTTTTACTATCAGGACTGAAGGCTACAGTCCAAATCCAATTGGAATGTCCTTCTAAAGTGCGGATTTCCTCTCCACTGGCCAGATTCCATAGCTTGATTGTCTTATCATCACTGGCACTACCAAGGGTTGTGCCATCAGGACTAAAAGCTACAGAATTCACATCGCTGGAATGCCCCTTGAGGGTTTTGGGTAGAAAATCGCTTTTTGAGGGCAAAGAAATAGGCAAAGAAGTAGGCGGAGAATTAGAGGGAGAATATTCGCTCATTGTATGGGGACGAGTCTGGAAATACCAAACTCCCGCCAATCCCAATACCGAAATGCTAGAAATTAACAGCAGTTGACTTTTTAACGTGTTATTGAGTTTTGGTGAAACTGGCCTTTTGTTACCTGGAGTAGATGCAAATGTTGATGTAAGTACAGTTACGGGCAGTGATGGCAATGGTGATAGCCCAGGTGTCAAGTCAGCGATGACTTCATCAGCCGATTGGTAACGTTTTTGGATATCTAGTTGCAACAGCTTATCCAAAACTTCACCCAACTCTATAGATACAGAAACACCATCTTTACCTGGACTGATTAAATATTGTCGCCAAGATCCAACCCAACTATAGCCTTGTTGTATCCACAGTTGAGATGGACGAACCCCAGTCAGTAGATGAAAACAAGTGGCTCCTAAACTGAATAAATCGCTGGCTGGGTAAGCTTTGCCATCTTGCATCTGTTCAAGTGCAGTGTAACCGTGTGAGCCAATAACAGTGCCCATTTTAGTCTGCACTGTTGCTGTCAGCTGCTTAGAGGCTCCAAAATCAATTAGCACTAATCGCCCGTCACTTTGACGACGAATAATATTTTGTGGTTTGATATCCCGATGAATTACTCCCCGTACATGGATAAACTTCAGTACGGGCAGTAAATCTAGCAAAAGTTCGCGAATCTCTGTTTCACTATAGTTTCCGCGCCTTTCCCGTTCCTTAAGCAAGTTTTGCCCATTGATAAATTGTTGTACTAAAAACAGATAGCCATTTTGCTCAAAATAAGCCAATAAAGTTGGAATTTGTGGATGTTCGGCGAGTTCTTGTAGTCGGCTTGCTTCTTGTTTAAATAGTTCAATGGCCTTTGTTAGTGGCCCAGTTCCCTGAAGTTTTGGGGCAAATTGCTTAACAACACAGCATTCATTCAGCTTATGTACATCTTCTGCTAAATAGGTTCTACCAAATCCGCCCTCATCTGATAACACCTGAGTGGGACGATAGCGACCTCCCAGCAGGGGTATTAATTCTGCTCTACAACTATGGCAATAGTTATTTTTATCAGGATTTAGGGGTTTTTGGCAATCGGGATTCACACAACAGAGCATACTGGGAATCCATTTGAATGGGAGTATATATTCATCTTAAGTCATGCAGTATTATCTCTGTTCTTAGTTAATCTCATTGAGAACCTATACATATCCCCAATTTCCTTACCTCATCAGGTATTGAAGAATTTAAATAATTTGAAAAAAGTTGTGCTTAAGCGATACCTTTTGAAGAATTTATTTGCATAAAATGAACAATAATATAATACTTACGCATTGATAGGAAATACCAAATATGGATGATTTTTAAAATCATATTTGTCGTAAGGCAATCGGTAAGCCCTACGCGCAGGGGTACGCTAATCCCAGTTCCTTGATGCCTAAGAACCCGTTCACCGGAATGGCTTACCCCTTTGCATCTACATGAATTAGCCCTAGCGCCTGAGTGTATTTCCTATCAAAGAATACGCCGTGTGCAACTTTCTCTCAGACCTAACCCCCAGTCCCTTCTCTGCTAGCGTTGGTTAGGTTGTACACACAAGTCTTTTAAAGTTGTCCCACAAACTTTTGATCCCCCCAACCCCCCTTAAAAAAGGGCAAAAACCTCTCAAAGTCCTCCTTTTTAAGGAGGATCTACGTTTTGTAGAGATGATTTGTGTACACCGTAAGCTAGCATTGGGGAGCAAGAATCAAGCCTCTTGACCTTTCGGGGAGAGAAATGGAAGTGGGGTTATAAGAATAAGTTGCACATCGCCTTATTTACGTTTATACACAACATGATTCTTTTGTAAAGTGTGTGAATTAAACTTTGACTTTCAGATATAAATTTTAAGCTGTCGTTGAATTCAGCTATCGTGGAAAGTAGTAATAATTTTTAGGAAAGCATCAAATACCTTCGTTGATGCGGTAAGTTTGGCTTTGCAGATAGTTTGGCTGCCAAGGAATGATCTGGAAATGGGGCTTTAGACTATTAATTTTATTCTTGGGGCTGGGGTTACTGTTGGATCTCGGTTCCCGCGTCGGAGCAGAGATTTTTTGGTTTCAGGAAGTCGGCTACCTCCAAGTATTTTTGTTGAGGGTGATGACTCGTGGTGTTTTGTGGGTAGTAGTAGCTGGGATAACTGCTGTCTATCTATTGCTAAATCTGGGTTTGGCACAACGGCTCAAATATTCCCAGTCTTTGAAGATTGAGGAAGTTAGGCGTGAGGAAGCAAAACTCACGAGTGAATTAACAAATTTTCTCAGCCCTCATTATTCAAGACGCGACGAAACCCGAATACTTACACCGCAACGCTTTAAAAAATTGAGATTGCGCGGGTTATTATCCCTAAGCCTGATATTAAGCTTGTTGATCGGGGTGATGTTGGTTCACTATGGTCAAATTGCTTTTTCTTACTGGGATTCTCCAGTTAATCAGGGCATTTTACCCATTCCCGCCCTATTTCGACCAGAGACAATCTGGCAACTTTTGAGGCAGATTTTCTCTCAAGTTTGGTATCTCGGTTTAATTGGGGGAGTAGCGATCGCAATCTTAATCTATCCCCAATTTTTACTCACTGCGATCGCGGTTATACTCAGTCCCAGTTTTGCATTCATCCTATTCCAACACTGGCCAAAGGTACTGCAATATTTCCACCCCACCCCTTTCAACAGCACTGACCCTTTATTTGGTCGAGATATCAGCTTTTACATATTTTCTTTACCCCTTTGGGAATTGCTAGAACTCTGGCTGATGGGATTATGTTTGTATGGTTTCGTCGCCGTTACCCTTACTTATCTTTTGTCGGCGGATAGTTTAAGTCAGGGGATTTTTCCTGGTTTTTCGCCCCAGCAGCAGCGTCATTTATTCGGTATGGGTGGTTTATTAATGCTGGTAGTGGCTTTGAGTTATTGGCAAAGTCGCTATGAACTTGTGTATTCTAGCCGTGGTGTAAGTTATGGTGCTAGCTATACAGATGTGACAGCCCAGTTGCCAGCTTATACCTTTTTATGTGTTGTGGCAGTAGCGATCGCCTTTTACCTACTTTGGCGAACGTTTTTCTGGAAACCCAAATCTCGGTATCGTTCCTTGGTATTTTACGGTTTGGGGATTTATTTAGTATTAGTTGTAGCGGCTGAGGTTGTTTTACCAACGGTAGTCCAATATTTAATTGTTCAACCTAATGAGTTGCAGCGAGAGCAACCCTACATTCAGCGGACTATCGCCTTGACTCGTCAAGCGTTCGATTTAGAAGCGATCGATTCCACAGGCTTCAACCCTCAAGGAACACTGACTGAAGTTGATATTCAAAAGAATGACTTGACAATTCGGAATATCCGCCTTTGGGATCAACGACCACTGTTAGAAACTAACCGTCAACTGCAACAAATTCGGCCGTATTATCGCTTCCCTGATGCCGATATTGATCGATATACTCTGAAAACAGATATAACTTCACCCCGACCATCAACGCCCCAAAAGTCATCAGAACCTAAGCAGGAAGCGGATGAAGCAACAGAACGGCGGCAGGTACTGATTGCCGCACGAGAATTAGACTACAATGCTGTACCACAGGAAGCTCAAACATGGGTTAACCGCCATTTAATTTATACCCACGGTTTTGGGTTTACTGTTAGCCCAGTTAATACAGTTGGGCCTGGTGGACTACCAGAATATTTTGTCAAAGATATTAGTGATGATAGTAGCGCCCTCACAACTTCTAGTGCAGCCATTCGTAAAAGCATTCCCATTGGTCAACCCCGAATTTATTACGGTGAAATAGCCAATACCTACGTAATGACTGGCACAAGGGTTAGAGAGTTAGACTACCCCAGTGGTAGTGACAATGTTTACAACTCTTACGATGGTCTGGGTGGCGTGGAAATCGGTTCAGTATGGCGACGGTGGTTATTTGCCATGCATTTGAAAGATTGGCAGATGGTGCTGACGCAGGACTTTTTACCAGAGACAAAATTGCTACTGCGGCGAAATGTCAAGCAAAGAATTCAAGCGATCGCACCTTTTTTGAAATTTGACAGCGATCCCTATTTAGTAGCTGCTGCTGCTAATGAAGATTTCCCCAGTAATCCCAGTTATCTTTACTGGATTATTGATGCCTACACGACGAGCGATCGCTATCCTTATTCAGACACTGGCAGCGATGGAATCAACTACATTCGCAATTCTATCAAAGTAGTAATTGATGCCTACAACGGCACTGTCAATTTTTATATTGCAGATAAGAGCGATCCAATCATTGCCACTTGGTCGGGGATATTTCCCCAAATGTTTAAACCGCTCAGTACAATGCCTGTTAATCTCCGCAGTCATACCCGCTATCCGGTGGA
Source organism: Nostoc sp. LEGE 12447 (assembly GCF_015206985.1). Taxonomy (NCBI): domain Bacteria; kingdom Bacillati; phylum Cyanobacteriota; class Cyanophyceae; order Nostocales; family Nostocaceae; genus Nostoc; species Nostoc sp. LEGE 12447. Next base: position 5,605 of record NZ_JADEXT010000011.1, read on the forward strand.
TTTTTTCAAAATTCAATCTGAGCGGTTGATGACCTATCACATGACCGATCCCCAGGTATTTTACAATCGGGAAGACCAGTGGCAGATTCCTAATGAAATCTATGGCAGTGAAACTCGTCCGGTAGAGCCATACTATTTGATTACTAGTCTACCCACTGCACCTGTTGTTGACGCAGCCTCTCGTACAGAAGAGTTTATTCTGTTTCTACCCTATACTCCTAGACAACGGACTAATTTAATCGCTTGGTTAGCGGCGCGATCGGATGGTGTTAATTACGGTAAGTTATTGTTATATACTTTTCCAAAAGAAAGGCTGGTCTACGGTACAGAGCAAATCGAGGCGCGGATCAACCAAGACCCGGTAATTTCTCAGCAAATTTCCCTGTGGAATCGCCAAGGGTCGAAAGCCATTCAAGGCAATCTATTAGTAATTCCCATTGAGCAATCGCTGCTTTATGTCGAGCCAATTTATCTAGAAGCCACACAGAATAGTCTACCAACTCTGGTGCGGGTAGTTGTGGCTTACGAAAACCGGATTGTCATGGCCCAAACCTTAGAACAAGCCTTACAGGGAATTTTTAAACCAGAAGTTACACCAGCCCCTGCAATTATTCGTCCCTTTGAAGAAGCAGCCCCACCTGGTTAAGAGGTTATTTATAAAGTAAAAATAATTACATAGCAGGGGATAGACAGCGATCGCCATTAACAAAATTTATTGCAACAGACATAGTTTAATGGTTCAACATAATGTAATAGACACTAAAAGTTAATGGACATGCTACAAAATAACCAACTAGAGATCCGTCACATTAGTCCCGAAGTGAGGCAGTTGATTAAAATGTACGCGGATGTTAATAGCTGTACGCAGTCTGAGATGTTGGAACGCATTATTTTGGAGTGGAACGCCCAACAAAGCGAGAGCGAAAGACCGCCAGGAGACGAAGATGAATAGCTTTCTGCTACAATTTTTAGTCTACTTATAGCGAAAGCCTTTCATTAATTTGGCTTTCTAGCTCAAGAAAAATTTTTCCGAGATTGGGTCTTTTTTGAGGGATTGAATAAAATCCCTCAAAGTCATCATGCTACCCGTTAAGGTGAATTTGGGAGTGCCATTTGGAGCAACGATTCTCACTTCCCCATCTTGAATCTGAATTTTATTTTTAATGCTATCCCATAGAGTATCAAAACTCTCATCATCCTTACAACCGTTGGCTTCAAGGAACCTTTGACGTACTTCTGTTTTTAATGCGAGTGCTTCTGCTGCTTGAGTCCGCGCCTCAAAGTGCTTAACTACATCTTCATAAGCACTTTCCCTGAGAGTTTTATTTTCAGCCTGAACTTGCTCTAACTGAGTTTTTATGGCTTGCAGTTGGGACGCTAATGCGGCTGATTTATGATATTCAAGTTTTAAGGCTTGCTTTGCATTGGCTAACAAGGTTTTATAATCTAGCTGATCTCGATCTTGATTTTTTTCAGATTGCATTTTTATCTCTCGATCAACAGATTTTAGGTGAAAAACTCTCGTCAGTTATATTACAAAAACTGGCGAGAGTTTAGTAAATATTATGTGGGTTATCTAAGTATTAGTTATTTCACCAATAATGGTGTTTCGGAGGTAGGATTCTCCTGAATACTACTCAAACAAGAACTAATGTGCAACCGGATAGCACGTTCATAAACACTAGTCTGCTGAGTTCGTACCCCTACAGCCTGATATATTAAGCTAACTTCTGGGAATTCAGACCAATACATCAAAAAAATGTCTTTAGCTGGAGTAATAATTTCATAATTATTCTCTTGTCTTTTCTTTCTCAGTTTACAATTATTTAGTTGTAATTTTTGTCTGAATAGTTGTTCAAATTCTGAAATTAAATCTGAAGTAGTTTTCATGTGTTATACACGTTAAAACGTGTTAAGGATGCAAAGACTATCTGATGATATTACTAAGTATGACACTTCAGATACCTCTTACAATATAGTGTATCAGTTATCGAGTATTTGAGAATTTGAGGTTATTTTTCCCTTCTCATGATTAAATAAGAGGTCTAAGGACTAGGGATTGGTGGCTGGGGACTAGGAAAATAGTTAGTAGAGACACCCTGATAATGACACCGCTAAATACCTACAGGCTACAGCCTGGGACTTCAAGACCCTCTGCAAAACTGATTAATTCTAAGTAATCTGGATTTTCCACGAACTTTTTAGCGGCCAGCAATCCAGCAATGCTCCAAGTTTGATTGATTCTAGCTTCTTTGCCAATTAAACGGCCATTGTTGCCATCGTAATATTCAGGGAATTGATCCTTAAATAACCGCTTTTCGGCAATAGCGATCGCTGCTTGAGCAAGTTCTGTTCGACCTGCTTTCTGCGCCGCCGACGCAAATAACCACAGTAAAACTGGCCAGTTGCCACCATTGTGATAAGACCAAGCCCTGTTTTTAGAGTCACATCCTGTAACAATTCTCCACTCTAAACCATCCATTGCGGGAAAGCAAATTTTAACAGGCATATAGCCGATCAAGTCTTGCCAACGTTGGGCGAATAAATTCATAATGCTTTGAGATTCTTTTTCGCTTGCTAAGGAAGTTAAGATTGCCATCAGATTTCCCAGAGCAAAAAAGCGAAAATCAATCCGTCCCGGCCCCAGATTTCCCGCTAAATATCCTCCCGTTTCTGGCAACCACTCGGTCAACCAACCAGGAATTGATTCTGAGTTGATGTTGAATTTATTAACAATTTCTTTACCAAATTCGTTATCTTTGTAACGATAGATTTCCCCCAATCGCTTCAGGTCTAGCCAATAATAGTTGCGGATATGATATTTCAAAGACCCCAATCGCCTATTGACTTTGCCGAGGTAAGTATCGCCATTTCCATCTGATAAAAGCAATTCACTAGCAGCCCTCAAGGACGCATAAAATAACACCTGAATTTCTAGAGGATGTTCGTAGACTCCCATACGACGGTCAATCATAAACGCGCCATCGGGAACTAACATTGTTGGGTACATGGAAAACCGATGTACTAAGCAAAGATCCAAAATTAGTTTGATTCCGGCTTGAAAATCTGGCTGACGCGCTAGTGACAAATCGCCTGTAGCTTTTTCATAGGCTCGTAACAAGAGAATCCACCACATACAAGAATCAATCGGGGGAACACGAGCGATCGCCTGCTCACCAAAATCAGCGACCAAAAATTCCTCATTCCCTTTAGAATGTACTTTGAAACTGGCAGGCATTAATCCCGCTCCCGGTTCAAAGCAGTCTATCTGCTTTTCATGACTTTGTAATTTCAGTGTTTCTACTAAGAAGTTACGCACAATGTCTGCTTTCCCATACATGAGAAACACCAAGGCAGAAGGGACAAAATCGCGGAGAAAGCACTGGTCATAATTGAGTGCATCTGCCTCTGGATCGTGGGCGGCTACAGTCCCGATGGGTTTCCCTTGGTAATAAATTATCGACTCTTCCAATAATTCCCAAGCTTCTGCTTCCAGTTGACTGTTCTTATCGATGGTGCTAGTCATGGGCATTTAATTCCACTAATAATGGTATGTATCGGCTTAATTATGGAAAGTACGCCAGCCTTACTCAACAAAAAGGCAGGGGGAAATGACCTCTTTCTCCATCTGTGGAGCAGAAAATGGGTTTGAGTCCCCCACAACAACCAAGCGTGGTTCTCGTACTCTACCGGAAGCTAACGCAACAGGGGTGATCATGTGTGAATGGCACGCTTGTTAATCGCAAAGCCCTGATATAACTTGCTTTTTGAGTGTGGGGAGTAAGACTTCTTCCCCGTCCTCCCACACCTCCCACACCTCCCACACCTTGCCCCCTAGCCTCTTCCTCAAGCTGACCAGGTTTCCCGGAAGTCAGCATATAGAGTCAATCCACCATCTACAAATAGCGTTTGTCCGGTGATGTAGGCGGCTTCATCCGAAGCTAAAAAAGCTGCTGCGGCTGCCATCTCCTCTGAAGAGCCAGCACGTCCCATTGGGATGTGACTTTCCACAATCGCCTTTTTTTCAGGGTTATCTATCCAGTCTTGATTTATTGGTGTAATTGTTGCTCCGGGGGCAATAGCGTTGACACGAATACCTCGGTTGGCATATTCCAAAGCTAAGGTTTTAGTCAGGTTTTCCATACCGCCTTTGCTAATGGAATAACTGATATACATCGGTCGCGGAATAATTTCGTGAACGCTGGAAATATTAATAATCACCCCCGAACGATTTAGAGATAGGAGGTGTTTAATAGTTTCACGGGCGCAGAGATAAGCACCCCGGAGATTGACTGCAATTACTCGGTCAAAGTCTGCTGTCGTAACTTCGTGGGATGGACTTTCTATTTGAATCCCAGCATTGTTAATTAGAATATCTAAACTGCCAAATTCCTTTACTACGGTGTTGACCATCTCGATAATGTCTGATTCTTGGGAGACATCACCCTGAAGTAGTAGTGACTTCACACCACAATTTTCGATATTTCCGCAGGCTTTTTGCAATGCCATTTCTTCTGTGTCTACCGCAGCTTCAGGGCTTTTGCGGTAATTGATAGCGATGTTGCACCCTTCTTGAGCGAGTCTGATAGCGATCGCCTGACCAATTCCTGAAGTTGCACCTGTAATTAAAGCATTCTTTCCCTTTAACCCTATCATATTTCCTGACCTTGCTTGAATTTGAACTTAGTCAAACAATTTTGAATTTTAGATTATTCTTTTAAATATCTAAAATTGTTTTGTCAACCCCCAATGGAGGTAATTTAAAGTTAAAAAAATTGAATTTAGGAAATCAATTCTTAAAAATTAGGCTACAGATCCAAGAGATGGAAACTCAACTTGAATCTGATGCCTCTTAGATTACGAATTGGTTAGTTCCTATCGCAAATTCGCTGGTACTTGTTCAGGAACTACCCAGTAATAAATAGTTTTTCCCTCTACATTTAGAGTCTGCTGTGGTTTCCAATCGCCCATATCGAAGGCGTGGGAGACAATGCGACTACCAGGTTTGAGTTCTTTCAACAGCTTCGGACGGAGTTTAGCATTAACCTCTGGCAGTAAGTAAAGTGTAACTACTGTTGCTTCACTAAAATCAGTGGTGAACAAGTCTTGTTGCACAAACTTGACGCGATCGGTTACTCCTGCTTTTTGAGCATTATCATTAGCTTCTTTAATACGTTCAGGATTGATATCTATGCCAACACCACGCGTACCAAACTTTTGTGCCGCAGTGTTGACAATTCTTCCGTCACCACTACCAAGGTCATAAAGCACATCATTCTTACCCACTTTTGCCACTTGCAACATTGCATCTACCACTGGTTGTGGTGTAGGTACATAAGGAACATCGCCGGCGCGTTCTTGTGGTTGAGTTGTAGGAGTTGTTGCAGATGGTGTTTCAGTTTCGGTCTGACCCGTTAAAGTAGAAGGTTGTATCCCAGCTTCCAAATTTGGCTGTGTTGGCGTACACCCAGCAATTCCCAAACTGCTGATACTAACGCCTGTAACCAGTAAAAACAGAATTTTTTTGAAGTTCATAAATTTTTTACTTGATTCGGTAGTTGTAGTTAGTAAAACAACTCACATGAGGTTTAAGTTGCGCTAGAAGCGCACCAAAGTGCGACCCAAAATCCAAAATTGTATTAAGTCCTACCTTGGCGATAGTTATTCCAGAACAACAGGGGGATACCTGCTGCGACAACTAAAACACCTGCAATTGCTCCCACGCCTGTATAAACCAAGCTGGAATAAAGCAAGTAACCGCAGACGGCACAAAAGAGCAATGGTGTAAAAGGATAAAATGGTACACGGAATGGTCGTGCTATGTGGGGTTCACGGATTCGCAATACCAGCAGGGATATGCCAGAAAGCAAGAAGAAGAACCAAAATATTGGGGCGGTGTAATCCACCATTGTTTGAAAGCCTTTGCGGGTGAGCGTGCCTAAAAAAACTAATGCTAAAGCGATCGCTGCTTGCAAGAATAAGGCATAGGTGGGACTACTTGGACGCTGTTTCCAGTGTCCCATAAAACCAAATAGCGAAAAATCCTGTCCCAGTGCGTAGTTGGTACGCGCTCCGGTAAAGATTGTGGCGTTGGTTGCTCCTAAAGTAGCGATCGCAATCAATACACTAATAAACAAGGCTCCCGGTGCGCCCCAAAGAGAGCGCATTAAATCTGCGGCTACTGCTTCCGACTGGGCCATGTTTGCTAATCCTAGCCCCCGTAGGTAAGCCAGATTGATTAGCAAATAAATGGCTGTAATGATCCCAATACTCCACATTAGCGATCGCACAATGTTACGTCGTCCATCTTGAATTTCTGCGGAGATGTAAGCCGCTTCATTCCAACCGCCGTAAGACAACAACACAAACACCATCGCTAATCCCCAGGTTCCTGATGATGCAGATTCTCCAGGGGGAGCAGAATTAGGAATGGCGGTAAGCCCAAGAATCACTACCAGCAACAAACCCAGAACTTTTGCTGCACTTAGCAAGTTTTGCGTCCACTTCCCCTGCTGCAAACCGATGATGTTCAAAGCAGTTAAAAGTGCGATCGCGATGGCTGCATAAATAGAAGACGAAAACGTTCCTAGCCGCCATATCTGAGAAACATAATCGCCAAAAACAAATGCCAACAGAGCAATGGAACCAGTTTGAATTACTGTCATCCGCGCCCAGGCAAATAAAAAGGCAACTCCCCGCCCGAATGCACGTTTCAAATAATAGTAAGTACCACCAACATCGGGATAGACAGTTGCCAACTCTGCATAGCACAGCGCTCCTACCAGAGATACCACACCGCCAATTAGCCAAAAAAGCAGTACAGCAATATTACTACCTGCTTGATTTGCCACTAAAGCCGGGGTTTCAAAAATCCCTGCCCCGATGACAATACCGACAATCAGAGCCACTGCATCTGGTAATGTCAGTGATGGCTTGGGTGTTGCTACTTCAGTTGTTGCTGTCTGCTGAAGCAAACTGTAGTCTTTACGTCTACTCACGTCACTTCCTTACTAGTGTTGAGTGGGAACTCTCCGCTTTGTTTCATCTTTTTTTGCACTGTTTTACCTATGTCTCTATGGTTAAAAACAAATGTGACTCAAAAATGACAATCATCAGTGATATGTCTTCAAGCGGTAATATCCATCTCGCCACATTCAGATCAATGTACCTACAGCGATCGCTTCAATTTTGCTTTTCATAGCAAGGTGGGGAGAATGTCAAATTAATCTAGAGAATGATTGACTAATAGTGGGAAATCGTGCATTGCTTCGATAAGCAGGTAGATGATCTAGTAGTCTGCCAACCCAAAAATGCTATGTGAGGTCTGGGGAAAGGGGAAAGGGTAAGGGATTTAAAACCTTTCCCCCTTCCCCCTTTCCCTTTACCCCGCCAAGTTCACTTGGCGAACTACTAGTAATCACCTAAAATTTGAGATTAGTAGGGATTAACGAGTAATAAATCATAAAAATTTCTTTTTACTCTTAGAGGTTGTTTGAAAAGTGGTTGGCTGTATCTTTGCACTTATTGATCCCCCCTAACCCCCCTTAAAAAGCTACCGTGTATACACAAGTTGAGTTGGGAATCACATAGACACAAAAGAACGGAAAATTTTTTTTAAAATCCAAGATTATCCGTTAAACCTATATCAATAAGCTGACACTATTGATAATTAGCTTGCTCGGTTCAAAACCTTGCCTACTAAGGCTTGTATCCTACCAGGCAAGGATTTTAGAACTTGTGCATACACAGTAGCCTTAAAAAGGGGGGAACCGGAATCAAAGTCACCCTTTTTAAGGGGAGCCAGTGCGGTCTTCTCCCAAAGGGAGAGGCTAGCGCCTTCGCAGAGCGTCTCGTAGAGAAGGGGGTTTCCCCCATGAGCAACTGGCGTGGATTTAGGGGGATCTAAAACGTTTTGCTACCAAGAAAAGAACTTTTCAAACATCCTCTTAATTTTTTAGTATCTACTACTGGGAAAAAGTAGAATATCGATTAATTCACCCACAACCAAACCTAATACTGCTATAACCGTTAAAATCCAGAATGAATCTAGCTTGTTAAAGCCAGAAAAGCGCATTTCCAAATCAGCTAAAATCGTAGTTGCTAAAGGTATGAGAAAAAGCCTTAATAATAGCGACCAAGTTGCTACAAAAGCAATTGATATACTTAAAAATAATATGACAGCTAAAGTTTGAGATCCAAATTCAACTAAACGCTCTAACCAAGAAGTACTCTTTCGCACAATAACTATAACCATAGCAGCCACAAAAGCTCCCACTAACCAAACAATATGATTAGCAGCAAGATACCATCCCAGGAGAGTGTAAGCTAGCCATAGTAATACTAAAGGCATAAAAGGAATCCTGTTAAAAAATTCCACATTCATACTGTCAAGGCTTATAAAAATACCAAGTTAATATCTTAATTGTAGTCAAAGATACGCTTTTTTTATCCTCTTGATGTATTGGGGAGGGGGAAAATTCAAAGTCTCTCTCCTAAGAGGAGAGAGAAATAGAAGTGAGGTTTTCCAGATGCCGTGAAAAGTCAGGATATGATGCGATCGCTTCTAGCTTAAAGTTCAGATAATCAAGCTTATCCAGCAATAAGAATATCTTGATATACGTATGCCTTTTAAATGCAAGTTACATTTAAGACAAAAAAATGAATAGTCTAAGAACAAGAGTACTATATTTTAAAAATACTAACGATATATAAGTAAATGGACTTTGACTCTCAGCTATTTGCCATGAAATTTCATAGAGAGGTAGTGACGATTTACTGTGTACAACTTTGATAACTGTCCACAATACAGTTGCATGTCTCAAGCTCATGGTAATATTATTTTACTGTCAGGAGATATTATTTATACATCAACTTACGACCATGCTGAAACAGCTAGTCAGGCGTGCTACCTCCAAAAAACAAAAAGTTATTCAACCCAGCAAGGAAATCACCAAAAGCAGCAATGTGCAAAGCACAGAGCTTTTGAAACTCTGCTTATATAAGATACTAAAGAGCTAAAAAAGCCCTTTTTTAGGAATCATGATAGCTAGCGAAGAAGGCATAAAAACCTCTTAGCATCGGCAAAAAATTAGACAACAGTAAATATAAAAGTGTTGACGCAATGTCAAGGGTTTTTTGTATACATAAAAGTAACAGAAAGCACGTTTTTTGTTACCAATAAAACATTAAGATTGTGTCTTTTCTTTAGATACTGATTATCTTTGTGCTTAGTTACCTATATATACAATTCCTATTTGACTGGTGAAAACTTAAGCGACCTCGATCAGATGAGGCAAACACTTAAATTTAACAAATGGTTTAGGACTGCTAAATCAATCCTGATTTAGTAACGACTTGATTATTGACAACGTAAGTAAAAGTAACAGGTAAAACATGAATATCATTGTTCGTTTAATTGGAGCGATCGCTCTCCAAGTGTCTGTATTGGCTGCAATGTCTAGCATGGCAATGTCTGCTGACAAGCCCCTGCGCCTCCGTATCCAGGAGGCTGCTGTGTCTCAACGGAAAACAACACAGAGGATTTGCTCTTTAGATCCCATTGAAGATTTATTACCTCCACCACAGACTAAGGCCAATAATTCTTTGCTTTCTTACCTTGCTGAACAAGGTTTTACCCAAAATACAGAGGGTTCTTGGGTCTGTTATGCAAACGATCCGAAAAAAGAAGGGCGTTATTTTACTCTGTTTAAGGTTAAACGAGTGGATAACAGGCTCATAGCAAGTTCTTTTCTAGATGAAGGTAGTCTGATTGAGGGGCAAGAAAATCGTAGCTTGAACTTCTTTATGATGCTGATCGAGCATCATCTGAATACGACTCAAGAGAACCGCAAAGGTATACGTAGATATTTAGAAGCCTTCGTTTCCTTAGTAAAGCAAGGGAAGATCAAACCTACACGTCGTGCATTTCTTTTCGATCAACCAAATCGAGGAATGGTCTTATATCACACACTCTCATCAGGGAATCTCAAAGGTACCGGAATCACGATCAACATTTATTTACCTAAGAGTTGAATTTGGGAGTGGGGATTGCTGACTTAGGGTTGGGGACTGGAGATTGGGGAGAAGAACCAATACCGAATTCCCAGCCCAATTAAATTGCTGTCGTTTATTGGAGGTGCATCTTGCCTAAATCAACTTTTCAAAGAATTGCAATATCGAAGGCGGTTCGTTTTGCAACGATCGCATTCTCATCTCTTGCAGTAGGACTCACTACGTGTCAGTCTACTTTTGCACAACTCAATATTGGACGCTATGGTATCCAACAAGGATTGGAGTCTGAGTATCTCCAGTACCAAATCAATAACCAGAATTTGAACCAGATGCGAGTCATTCCTGGATGTAATGTGGGATTTGGTTTGACCTGCAATAAAACTGGATCGGTAATCCAACGATTAGTGGAATTAAACGGTGGGAGTACTTATCAAAACCTCCTGATCCGAGCAGCAGGTGGAGAGAAAAATTTCCAGAATTTCGCTAGCTTTTACGGTAACAATCCCAATCTCTCTGCGGTACCTTTCGCCTCTTTTTGGAGAAACGAATCCCCCGCAATCATGGATAGCTCTCAATACCTTCTTGGACAACATTTTGGTCGCAATCCAGTAGAAGGACTCGGACTGGTAACAAACCAGTTCTACTGGTCTCCATACTCAGGAGGCAATAACTCGGTCAGCCTCCGTGATGGACTACTAGACTTGAAATTCTCATACGGACGACTGCTGTTTGAGGAAGCCTCAAAAATTTCCAACATTAAGGAGCAAATTCAATCTTTAGGTCTGTCGCCAGAGATGACAGATTTTTATATAAATAAAATCTCTACAGGCTTAGATGCGTTGAATTCTGGAGATTCAAACCAACTCGAAAAGAGGGTTTTTGAGCTACTATCCTATCCATACTCCGAAGATGGTGGGGAACTCGGACGACCCAACAACGCGATTCCAGAAGAATTTAATCAGCTTTTGGGAGAAGATATCCCAGGAGATATGTTGGTTAGTGACAGTCCAGTACCGTTGGATGGAGAAACAATAGCTTTTGATATCCCTGGCTCTGAGGGAGAAGTCGTCGTAGCAGACAGCCCTGATTCCTTTCCACTTTGGCCACTAGGAATTGGAGCTCTTGTTATAGCGATGATTCTATTGATGGATGGCGATAGTTCTTCAGGTAAAACATCTGTTCCTCCGGAAAATACATTTATACCTACACCTACACCTCCACCCACACCTTTGTCTCTCACCAGCAAAGGCGAATGCGATCTGACTCCTAGTGGTAGTGGCTCCGATCACACACAGATCATTGAGATTCCGTGTAATGTTACTCCTAAACCCCCTACCGAAGTGAAGAAGGTAGTGGAGCCATCAACGATCAAAGCGCTTGTATTGCTAATTGTTCTACTATACATAGTTCGTTCTAAACATCGGTCTTTAAAAATCCGTAATTCATAATTAGACATCTGGTAAAAAAGTATGTAGAGGCGTAGGCGTAGCAGTGCTATAAATAAAGCTACCTCCACAGGTAGCTTCGTAAAGATTTCTATAGGCGGTTTGATATCCTTGATGGTATTGCTAACGAGGCTGTTGTGATGAAAGTTGCGATCGCCTGTTAATCTGCGGCCAATTCACAACATTCCACCAATTATTCAAATACTCAGCCCGACGGTTGCGATATTTAAGGTAATAAGCATGTTCCCATAGATCGTTACCCATAATCGGATAGAAACCATCCATTATTGGGTTATCCTGATTTGCTGTAGTAACAATCTGAAGTTGATTTTGAGGATTGCGTACTAGCCAAACCCAGCCACTACCGAACCGAGCAGCACCTGCTGCATTAAACTGTTTTTTAAAGGCATCAAAACTGCCAAAAGTTTGGTTAATTTCTTGAGCGATCGCTCCCGTTGGTTGTCCACCACTGTCGGGACTCATCAGTTGCCAAAAAATCGTGTGGTTGAGATGACCACCACCGTTATTACGCACCTTTGTCCGAATATCTTCAGGTACGCTGTTTAAATCCACTAATAAAGCTTCAACACTTCTTTTTTGCAAATCTGGGTACTGCTTTAATGCATCATTTAAATTCTTGACGTAGCTAGCGTGGTGTGCATCATGATGCAATTTCATCGTTTCAGCATCAATAGCTTTTCCTAATGCCCCATAACCATAAGGCAATGGTGGTAGCTGTGCAGGGAAAGCGCTTAGTGCCCTATTAGGATAAGCCACAGGGGGAAATGACCTAGCAGGCTTTGGTGTTGGTGTAGAAGATTGTGCCTCAGCTATTAGTACTGGTTGATGAGAAATTAGCAGAATTGCCAGCACAATTGTTGTGAAGAAAAAAACTATTTTTTTTCGCCAAAATCTTATCATAAATTGTAGCCTCAAAATCAATATTATTGGCTTGCAATCTGATAAGGGACTATTATTTGATAGCCCACTTAACCCAGATATATATCTTACTTTATCAGGTAATTAGAACAAAAAATTTTCAAGACAATAGAATTAATCCCTACAAGTCTATGGGGCTATTTAACACACCCCAAAATCTCCATTGCGAACGAAAAATCTCTAATAAATTTCCAATACAAGCATTGTTGCATTCAAAATTTTTATAAAATAAATAACTGAAAACTGATATGGCTTTTATGTCTAGAAAATTTTAAGAATATTTTTAGATTTATCTTAACATAGAAATATCTAGTTATAAGTCCATTATCTAATTTCTTCCCTTGGGTATATAACTTAAAATAACAAGCAAAACTCTTGGCAGATATAGGCGAAGTCTTATTTTGCTAAACCTATAATTAAACCATTGTAAACATTAAAATATGTGCTACTGACAGTTGTGTAGTGATTGTTAGTTAATTAAAATACACATGATACAACCTAATCCATAAATACCCTTATTGTTCAAAGCTTTTTGATATCTACATATCTAATATGAACAAATATGGATAATTTTTAAGTTTGTTATGGTTCCAAATTTCTAGTTAGCCGACTATCAAAAATCAAGTTAGTAAATACATAACATATAGGAAAAGGTAAATAATATGTATCACGATCTAATTTTGCAAAAAACTTTAGTAGTCAATAGTAATTTACATCAAGGAAACTTGAGTGAAGCAAGAAATGAGCAAGCACAAACGCATGACTTAAGCATCCCCGATTTAGCGATATCTTTATCTCCTGTTGGCTTTCTAATTGGTTGGGTAGTTTTTTTTCTAATATTGCAAAAAATCCGGGCATTTTTCGATGATAAAATGGTTATTTCTATTAACGGTTTACACAAACTCCCCTGTAAAAACTGTCGATTTTATTCAAATAATCATTATCTAAAATGTGCAGTCAATCCTTCTATTGTTCTTACCGGAGAAGCAATGAATTGTTCTGAATACTCACCTAATAACAAAAAAGGTTCCTCCAAAAATCCTTTTGAGTAGAAATAATTTTATAGCAACAATCTTCGTAATCTACTGCAACAGTTTAAGATGGTACATTACGGCTGTTCCATTATTCAGCTTATTTTGGCGCTTTTAATCTGTCTGTAGATAGATGCAATATTGTGAGCATCATCAATGCCGCGATGATGTGTACCTTTCAATTCTATCCCTAGCTCATTGAGAGCTTGTGCCATACCAAATCTTTTAGATACGCCAAGATATTCTGAGAATTCCTCTTTGATATTTATGTGTTCTGAAGTAAAAGGGTAAGCGAAATTATGAAACGCGCAATCTTGAATAAATTGCTTTTTGTCGTAATTACCCCAAGAACAAAAAATATGATTGGGAAATGAACAAATCCATTCTTTAAATCGAGAAATTGCCTCAATGAACTTTGGTGCTTCATCAACATCTTGCTGCCGAATACTAGTCAATTTGATACAAAAATCTGTCAGTTGTGGATGTCTCACAGGTTGGATGAATTGCTGAAACTCACAATCAATTTCCCATGTTGCTCGATTGAGCATTACCGCACCGATTTCAATGATTTCCATTTCGTGACGGGGAATAGTCTTCTTGTCACAGCACGTAGCCTCCAGATCGACTATCAAATAATAGTGGGATATTTTAGTTTGCATATTAGGGAAGAAATACTGGAAACGAATATTAGTAATTATTTATACTTGCTTTTAAAACTAACACAATATATTACATAAGTATTACTTGTAGATTAATTGTATTAAATATACTACAAAGGCGTAATGCTTCCAGCTTTTTATCTATTTTCGCCACAACCTTTTGTAGGATTTCACATCTATATGCGACTAGTATACTTAGAGAAAGGAATTTAGATTGATGAAAAAGGTTTAACCCAACCGAGTTTAATCGCAAAATCAAGAGCGATGGCAGCAAACACAAACCACAATAAACTTTCTGCCGCTAATACCAAAAAAGACCAAATTGTGATACTTGAATTCAATCCAAGCTCCATTTGAGTCAATCCCCGCACCAAACCAAAGGCCAGAACCCCACCAGCTTTAAGTTGGAGATTTTTATCTGAGCGGATGATATAGCGGTAAGTGACACCAAATAGTAAGCCACTAAAACTTGCGATTGCACCACTCACCAACAAGTGCCAGTTAATATCACTGTGCAGACTTGCAAGGTTCTGAAAATACTTTGCTAGTACAAAAGTATTTAAAAGACTAAAAAGTACAAAAGCAAAACACACAGAGAAACCTCCCAGTATTCCAGCTTTGAGGGATTCTATGCGTTCTGCCATTAATTGAGGATCTAAAATTGGATTCACTCTATATATAAATTAGTGATTAGGTATTGGAGAAATTTTTCCTTGTCTCCAGTATGATAAATGCTAAAGCAGCTTTGTAATTAATTAAATGCTTCTATTCTATAGGAATTTTGATGATAAATTCGGTTCCCTTACCTGGTTGAGAATTTACATCTAATACACCTTTATGTTTTTCTACAACTATTTCATAAGCGATCGATAAGCCAAGTCCAGTACCTTTACCAACGGTTTTTGTGGTAAACAACGGCTCAAACAACCTTTGTTTAAGCCGCTCAGGAATACCAATTCCATTATCAGCAATCCGAATTATAACTAATTGTTCAGAATCTATTTCTGTTGCAATTTTAATCTCAGGAATTAGATTGCTCATTTTGCCTTGCATTATAGCTTCATCAAGGGCATCAATTGCATTTGCCAGAATGTTCATAAATACTTGATTCATTTGACCTAAATAGCAATTTACCTCTGGCAATACTCCATAACTTTTAATAACTTCAATACTGGGACGCTCGCCATTAGCTTTGAGGCGGTGTTGCAAAATCATTAGTGTACTATCTAGCCCTTGGTGCAAATCAGCAGGTATTTTTGTATCGCTATCCGAACGAGAAAAGTTGCGGAGTGAATTGGAAAGGTTTTGAATTCGTTCACTTCCTAGCTGAAGTGAGTTTAAAATTTTTACCATATCTTCGAGAACGAAGTTCAGATCCAATTTTTCAATCGCAGTGGTAATTTTAGCTGTTGGGTTGGGATACTCTTGTTCATACAGTAGGAGTAACTCGGTTACTCCTGCAATGTATTCTTCCAAGGGTGGAATATTGCTGGAAATAAAATTGATGGGGTTGTTGATTTCATGGCCAATACCAGCAATTAACTCTCCGAGTGTTGATAGTTTTTCTTGCTGTACCAGTTGGACTTGAGCTTGTTGCAAAGCCTTGGTGCGATCGCTAACTTGTTGTTCCAAAGATTCAGTCAATTTTTTGAGCTGTAAATGTACGCGCACTCTCGCAATGACTTCCTCTTGTGCAAACGGTTTAGGGATATAATCTACTGCGCCAAGAGAAAATCCCTTCGTTTTGCTTTCTGTATCCGCCAAAGCAGTAGTGAAAATAATCGGAATGTTTTGGGTGGCAGGATTGGCTTTAAGACGACGACAAGTTTCAAATCCATCAATACCCGGCATTTGTACATCCAGCAAAATCAACTCTGGCTGATTGCGTTCAGCCTGGGCGATCGCAGTTTCTCCATCCACTGCAACACGGAAACGAAAACCCTCACTATTGAGCGCTGCACACAGGACAGATAAATTTGTTGGATTATCATCCACAATTAAAATAAATCCGTTATTTAGGGGTTTGATCATGATGAATTGGAAATTGGAATTTAGCTGAAGTTAATTGATGTATTTTTCAATAAAAGTTTCCAAACGTTTGAGTTGGAAATTACTAGCAAGCTGCATGAGCTGCTGAGAAAACATGTTTAGCTTCTCATCAGATGCAGAAAGTTTTTCAGCCAGTTCTAAAATATTTTGAATGTCGCCGTCTTGTGATAATTCGAGTAACTCTTGCAAAACATCTTTGCTAGGATGAATCATTTCATTTTGTTGATTAGAACCATCTTTAGAGATTTTTTTGATAGTGTCTAACTTAACGTCAAAAATCCATTCTAGTTGCAAAAACTGTCGTAGCATTTCTAGTAGATTTTCAGCTTCTACAGGCTTTGGTAAAAAGGCATCTGCACCTACATCAATACTCTTGTGCTGGTCTACTGCAAACACACTTGCTGACGAAGCGACGATCGGAATTTCTTTAAATGGCCCAGACTGACGCAAACGCCTAATTAACTCAAATCCATCCAATATCGGCATCACTAAATCAGTGATAATCATATCTGGTTTGTGGGCTAGAGACTGTACCCATGCTTCCTGACCATTACTAGCTTCTACAACAGTAAACCCAACCGGCTCTAGTAAATTAACAATTACCGATCGGTTTTCCCATTTATCATCCGCAATCAAAATGGTGCGCCTTTGCCCTTGATAACCAATAATAGTTCCCTGCTCAACTACTCTAGAAACCTTTGCCCAGTCTTTAGATTCTGAAAAGTTTGCCTCAAACCAGAAAGTGCTACCTTTGCCAAATTCACTTTGCACTTTAATTTGACCACCCATCAACAAAACAATTTTTTGACTGATTGCTAATCCTAAGCCTGTACCTTCAGAGTGTCGTTTCTGGCTTCCCACTTGTTCAAAGGGCTGGAAGATTTTTTCGGCTTGTTCAGGAGTTATACCAGTGCCAGTATCTACTACCTCAAAGCGAATTTTGTAGTTAGTTTTTCCATTAGCATTTGATTCTTGATTGATGACCTGAGTTTTGAAAGTGACACTGCCTTGATGAGTAAATTTCATGGCATTACTAAGCAAGTTAATCAGTACTTGCCGCAAGCGTTTTTCATCAGCATGAATACCCGTTGGTAAATTAGGATCGATTTCAATATGAAATGCGATGACTTTTTGTTCTGCCCTAATGCGGCAAATTTCAGTCACGCTATCTATAAAGGCAGGCAAGTAGAAATCAACAGGATACAATTCCAACTTCCGGGCTTCGATCTTAGAGAGATCCAGGACATCATTAATTAAGGTTAAAAGATGAGAACCACATTGATAAATAACGCTGAGTCCTTTGCGTCCTTTTTCACTTAAAGATTCTGTGCGTTGGAGAATTTGTGTATAGCCCAGGATGCCGTTAAGAGGTGTGCGTAGTTCATGACTCATGTTAGCCAGAAATTCACTCTTGGCTTGGCTAGAGTTTTGAGCGACTTCTTCTGCTTGACGTAGTTCTTTCTCAATACGCTTGCGCTCGACAATTTCTGTTGAAAGGACTTGATTGATAACCTCTAACTGGGCTGGGCTGGGTAGTATCAGAGCTTGAGGCATAAGATAAAATAACGCAAATGCCGTGTATATTGAAATAATTGCAGTTAAAGCTTTTAAACCACCTGCAATCCAATAGTTTGGATACCAAAGTGTCCAAATATCCATTAAGTGTCCAGTACCACAGGCAATGATAAAAGCACCAAATAACAAAAAAACTCCATTGAAAGGAACGTCTTTGCGTTTGGAAATAAAGTAAATCAATAGGAAGGGAATAGAATAATAGGCCAGAGCGATCGTGGCATCAGAAATAATGTGGAGCCAAACTAATCCAGTTTGCCAAAGATAACAATGTCCGTGGGGAATAAAACCGTTAGATTGGAAAGGATAGTTGAAGAATGTCTGCATCATACTAGGGGTTGTAGGATTTGGAATATATACCCGTAACCCTAGTATTCCCAAACCATCTAGTAGGAAAGCGCGATCGCTATTTTTTTACATTCGTCTTTATTAATGCTTGAAGTGCTAGCTTACCAAGAAAAATGGTGTATATTTTGCGTAGGCGTAGCCCGTCGTAGACATCGCCAGCCAAAGTTACAATGCCATTTATAAAAAAATCTCAGCCTGCCCAATCCCTGTATGATAAATATTAGAAACCTTTTGTAATTATTTGAAAAGCGGGACTATGGAGATTTTGACACTAGGTTGGGTATCGCTGTTAGTTGTGTTCACTTGGTCAATTGCAATGGTAGTTTGGGGACGTAACGGACTATAGAGGCATTGTGGAAAGTCCATTTTTGAGTATTTTAGCTTTAGTTGCCGTACTGCTGCTTGTAGTAGTCACCGGTGGTATTGGTTATTTAACCGTGGCAGATTGGCGCGATCGCCGTCGCCGAGATGAAGAGAAACGCACCAGCCGCAGCGCCACTCCCAAGCGGCGATAATTTTCTCGTGGTTGAAAAATGTTCTTGTAGGGACACGATAGTATCGTGTCCCTATATTGTTTTTTGGCATTCTAAGGAAAGAACTGTTACCTTTGCGATCGCAACGGGAATCATGAGATAGAAGACTTTCAATATTTAAAGTCCCACTGGGAATGGAAAACTCCTCTACTACTCAACCCATAGAACCAAATTCAGAACAGCAAGAATCTCATTCAGCTGTGACATCCTCCTTGCGTCAGAACGAGCAACAAAAAGCCTTGTCTGGAGTTATTGCTCGCATCCGCGAGTCTCTAGATATAGAAACTATCTTCAAAATTACAGTCACTGAAGTTCGCCAACTTCTAAAAAGCGATCGAGTTGGTGTGTTTCGTTTCTATCCTGATTTGGCATGGGAAGGGGAATTTATCTATGAAGATGTGGCAACAGAATGGGATTCGGCATTAGCAGCCAAACTGCGCGACCACTGCTTTAGTGAGGAGTTCGCAGAACTATATCAGCAAGGCCGGATTAGAGCAATAGCTGATATTTATCAAGTTAATGCCAGTGATTGCTACATCCAGATTCTAGAAAAATTCCAAGTACGTGCCAATATAACTGCCCCCTTGATCAAAGGTAAAGATTTATGGGGATTGTTGTGTATTCATCAGTGTGGTAGTCCTCGACAATGGGAAGCATCAGAAATTGAGTTTGTGCAATTAATCGCCGAACATCTAGGGGTTGCTTTACAGCAAGCAGACTACCTAGAACAAGTAAAACTACAATCAGCAGAACTAGCACAAGCAAAAGCCAGAGAAAAAGCAGCCCAATGGCAGAAAACCATAGCCATAACCATTGAGAAAATTCGTCAGTCTCTAGACTTAAAAAGCATTTTCCACACAAGCACCGCAGAACTTAGGAAACTGCTAAATGCTGATCGCGTGGCTATTTATCGCTTCAATCCCGATTGGAGTGGTGAATTCGTGTTTGAATCAGTGGCAGAGGGTTGGATTTCCCTCATTGACGAACAATTACAGCGACCGGAATTGAGTGAAAATGTCAGTGAATGTAGCGCCAAAGATTTAGCTAAACCTCCAGTCGCTGATACCTACTTGCAAGATACAGAGGGTGGTAGCTTCAGCCGCTGTGAAGTTTATCGTGTTTGTAATGATATTTATAATTCAGGCTTTAGCGACTGCTACATTAAAATCTTAGAAATCTATCAAGCAAGAGCTTATGTGATTATTGCCATTTACCACGGTCAGAAGCTCTGGGGCTTGCTAGCAGCATACCAAAATGCCAGAACCCGTGATTGGCAAAAAGATGAGGTTTACTTGCTTAATCAAGTTGGCACTCAACTAGGTGTGGCTTTGCAGCAAGCGGAATTTATCCAACAAATGCAGATTCAAGCAGCAGATATCAGCAAAGCTGCTGAAAGGCAAAGGGCACTAGCAAACACGGTAGAAAAAATTCGTCAGTCTCTTGATATTGAAGCCATCTTTAAAACCACTACTCAAGAAGTTCGTCGGTTATTAGAAGTGGAACGAGTCGCAATCTATCGCTTCTATCCTGACTGGAGTGGCGAGTTTGTCGCTGATTCTATAGTTGATGGCTGGACACCAATGGTTAAGCCGCAGCCTGTGACAGAAGGCGTTCTTGTGCAAGGAAAGCAAGCGGGTAAGTATGCACGCAATGAAGTTTTTGTCCCAATTTCTCAAGGCGAGAAGCTGTGGGGATTGTTAGTAGCTTATCAAAACTCCCAGCCCCGTTATTGGCAAGATGAGGAAATCAACTTATTGGCACAAGTTGGCGTTCAATTGGGGGTAGCATTACAGCAAGCTGAGTCATTGAAACAGATGCAGGTGCAAGCCCAAAAACTGTCTAAAGCCGCCGAACGAGAACGGAAAGCAGCCGAAAGGGAGAAGGCTCTAGCTGCGACAGTGGAGAAAATTCGTCAGTCTCTTGATATTGATACCATCTTTGCCACCAGTGCAGAAGAAGTCCGACGGTTATTGGAAGTTGATCGAGTCACAATCTATAAATTCAGGACTGATTGGAGTGGTGAATTTGTTGCTGAGTCTTTAGCCCAAAGTTGGACACCAGTAAAGGAAATTTTACCTGTAGTTGCAGATGATTACTTGCAACAAACCCAAGGTGGAAACTTTGCTAATGGTAAAAGTAGTGTGATTAAAGATATTTACAGCGCCAATTATTCTATCTGTCATATTGCTCTGCTTGAACTAATGGAGGTTAGGGCATATATAATTGTGCCGATTTTTCAGGGCGAGAAACTTTGGGGATTACTAGCAGCTTATCAAAATCTCAAACCGCGTGATTGGCAAGAAGATGAGGTAGATTTGCTGATGCAGATTGGTACTCAGTTAGGCGTAGGTCTTCAGCAAGCGGAATTACTTGAACAAACTCAACGTCAAAAAGAAGAACTTGCTCACACTCTTAAAGAATTACAAAACACTCAAAGCCAGTTGATTCAAAGTGAAAAAATGGCAGGCTTAGGGCAGTTAGTTGCTGGTGTAGCGCATGAAATTAACAACCCGATTAGTTTCATTTATGGCAACATCACCTATATTACGGAACATACCGAAAATTTATTTAAATTACTGCGTTTTTATCAGAAACAGTATCCTAAGGCAACAGGAGAAATTCAAAAGCAAGTAGCAGCATTAGATCTAGATTTTATTAGTGATGACTTGCCCAAAATTCTGACTTCAATGAAGATGGGGGCAGAGCGAATCTCTCAACTCGTCTTATCATTACGAATTTTTTCTCGACTTGACGAAGCCGGAATCAAGCCTGTTGACCTTCATGAAGGCATCGACAGTACTTTGCTAATTTTACAACATCGACTGCAACCACAAACTAATTCTTTTGCTATTGAGGTAGTTAAGCAATATGGTGAATTGCCCCCAGTAGTCTGCTATCCAGCGCAGATGAATCAGGTGTTTATGAATATTCTCAACAATGCGATCGATGCACTTGAAAACTCAGCAAATTGTGGAAAAATAATTGACGATCCGAAAATTTGGATTCGTACAGAAATAATCGAAGGGAATACAATTCTGATTTGGATTGCCGACAATGGTTGTGGGATTCCAGAAATGATGCGATCGCGAATTTTTGAACCTTTCTTTACCACCAAACAACCTGGACAAGGTATCGGTTTGGGGTTATCTATTAGCTACCAAATTATTGTAGAAAAACACGGCGGTAATATCAGATGTGTTTCTGAACCTGGTAATGGCTGTGAGTTCTGGATAGAAATTCCAATGAAAGGGATAGTTAGTTAAGGAAAAAAACAGGCGAAGCATTCTCTACGAGAGGCTACACAGAGGATACAGAGGAAAGAGGAAAAAGGCGATCGCACTGTAGAGATTTATGCAGGCGCTCGCTCGCTCTTTTTAACGAACCACAGAGGCGCAGAGAACACAGAGCAAGAAGAGAGCGATCGCTCACATTGTGGAATAAATATCTTATGGGAACTCATGCACAAGAAGCGATACCTGTCCTTGTTAATAAACTTATTGCAAATTCAGATATTAGCATTAAAGCTACTCATTCTCTGATAAAACTTGGACGTGATGCTGTCTCTTCTGTAATCAAAATATATGAGGAAAAGCTAAATTCTGTTGCTAATCCACCATTATAGGAAGTTGTGATCACAGCCGCAGTTAGTTTAAAAAGTTCTATAATTTTCTATGATGTTATCAGATTTAAATCATATTTTCATCTTGATATTTTTTGCTTCTCTTCTGCTTCTAGCACACTTTAGCGATATTAAAGTTAAGAATTTGACGTTAAAAGCTATATGTATATTTTTAATATCTTTATCACTTATATTTTTACTATCTAATGAATGTTTCAAAGGTATTGAGAATGAGGTCGAAAATATTAATGATGAAGAAAAATGTGTACCACGGATATTTGTTGAATGTAAAACTTTTACAGTTTATAAAGATCCTTTTCAACCAATAGTTACAATTTGTAAAAACACAATTAGTAATAAAAAGATATATGAATATGTTCAAGACTAGATTTAATCATTTAGATATCTTCATAAAAGAATTGCCCTAAGATTCTTAAATCCCAAGGCAAGCTAACTCTCTAATTCTTTTCTTACTCCGCGTTCTCTGCGCCTCTGCGGTTTGTTAAAGTTGCTTCACTTCCGAAACCAACTTCGCCACCATATCTTTTGCACTACCAAAAAGCATCGTAGTTTTATCCTTGTAGAACAACTCATTATCTACACCGGCAAAACCCGTACTCATCCCACGCTTAATTACAATCGTCTGCTTCGCACGATCTACTTCCAAAATCGGCATACCATAAATCGGGCTATTTTTATCACTCCGCGCCGCCGGATTTACCACATCATTTGCCCCAATTATTAAAGCCACATCTGCTTGTTCAAACTGGGGATTAATATCATCCATGTCGTACAACTGGGTATAAGGCACATTTGCCTCCGCCAGCAACACATTCATGTGCCCCGGCATTCTTCCAGCAACGGGGTGAATGGCATACTTGACATCAACGCCCATCCGTTCTAACTGATCTGACAATTCCCGGACGCTATGTTGCGCTTGGGCAACCGCCATACCATAACCAGGTACAATTACCACAGAACGGGCATAACCCAACATCATTGCCCCTTCTTCAGGATCGATACTGCGGACAGTTTGATCGGTTGCACCACCACTAGCAGCAGCACCACCCGAACTAGAACCTGTACCAAAAGCGCTAAACAGCACACTAAATAAGGAGCGGTTCATCGCCTTACACATAATCTCGGTGAGGATTAAGCCAGATGCTCCTACCAAAGCACCAGCGATGATTAACATATTGTTCATCACCACGAATCCAGCCGCCGCCGCCGCCACACCTGACAAGGAGTTCAACAGCGAGATTACTACTGGCATATCGCCGCCACCAATGGGGATGACGAACATCACGCCCAACACTAAAGAAACACCAACCACTCCCAAGAATATGGGTAAGCTATCTGGTGTGATGATTAAATAGGCACTACCTACCAGATAAGCACCCAGAAGCAAGAGGTTAAATGGTTGCTGGAATGGAAATGTAATCGGAGAACCGCTAATTAAACCTTGCAATTTAGCAAAGGCTAGAAAACTACCTGTGAAGGTAACACCACCGATTAACACGTCCAATAGCATGGAAATGTTGACATCTAGGGGTATCGGCTGAGAACTATCTAATAACCGCCAGAATTCGGCAACAGCTACTAATGCCGAAGCCGCACCGCCCAAACCGTTGAGTAAACCCACCATTTGGGGCATTTCGGTCATTTGGACTTTGTAGGCAACGATCGCACCAATTCCCGATCCAATCGCCAAGCCCAACAATATCATCTCGTAGTTCAACACATGCTGATCCAGCATTGTCGCCACAATTGCCAGCAACATCCCCACAGCCGCTACAATATTACCGTTTCTCGCGGTAGCGGGCGATCCCAGCTTTTTCAAGCCCAGAATAAATAACGATGCAGCGACTAAGTACGTCAGCTGAATGCCAGTTGGTAAAAAGTCGCTCACGCCTTAATCTCCTTCTTCTTGAACATTTGCAACATTCTATCTGTCACTAAAAAACCACCCACAACGTTGATTGTTGCTAATACCACAGCAATCAAACCGAGAATTACTGACACACTCGTATCTCTCGCACCAGCAGCAACTATTGCTCCCAGTACAGCAATCCCAGAAATCGCGTTTGAGCCTGACATTAAGGGCGTGTGTAAAGTCGGGGGGATTTTGTTGATGACTTCAAAGCCGATAAAAGATGCCAATACAAATACAAACAAAGCAGCAAGTAATGCCTCTGTCATGCTTGAAAAACTCCTTATGGTAATTTGGCTATTAACCTGCTCCAACGCCGCTCAAAGCTTGTAATGCATCGCGCACTCGTTGATTGCGAATTTCACCAGCGTGGGTAACACAAGCTGCATCAACGATGTCGTCGCTAAAATCCACCTGCAAAGCTTTGTCTTTAATTAGCAATTGCATCAACGATGTAACGTTCTTGGCATACAATTGGCTGGCGTGAATTGGCATCGATGATGGGAGATTGATGGGGCCGATAATTGTCACACCGTTCCACACAATATCTTTACCTGGTTCGGTACAGGCACAGTTACCACCCTGTTCAGCAGCCAAATCCACAATTACTGAACCTGGTTTCATTTGTGCCACCATTTCTTCTGTGACGAGCCGTGGTGCTTGTCTTCCAGGCACTTGGGCGGTAGTAATCACCACATCAGAATTCTTAATATGTTCGGCGACAACTTCTTGAGTGCGTTGTTTACTAGCCTCAGAAATTTCCTTGGCGTAACCACCTGCGGCGACGGTTTCTTCGTCTAATTTGACTTCAACGAATTTTGCCCCTAAGCTTTGCACTTCTTCTTTAACGGCGGGACGAATATCAAAGGCTTCTACCACTGCTCCCAAACGTCTGGCAGTAGCGATCGCTTGCAATCCCGCTACACCAGCGCCCATAATAAATACTTTCGCTGGAGCGATCGTACCTGCGGCTGTGGTTAACATTGGGAAGTATTTCGGTAATGCAGCTGCCGCAATTAATACTGCCTTGTAACCTGCTAATGAAGCTTGCGAGGACAAAGCATCCATACTTTGCGCCCTGGTAGTACGGGGAATCATTTCCATACTCAAGGCTGTAATTTTCCGATTTGCTAGTTGCTGTGCTACAACAGGATTTCCTAAAGGATTGAGGAAACTGACTAATACAGCCCCTTCCTTTAACAAATCAACTTCTGAACGTCCATCTTCTCGTTCTTGTGGTGGGCTGACTTTCAAAAGAATATCTGTTTCGCCCCATAATTTGGCAGTATCGCCAATTATTGTGGCTCCTGCGGCTTCATAGTCAGTATCGCTGAAAAAAGATCGCTCTCCTGCACCCTTTTCTACCCAGACTTCCAAACCTTGCTTTACCAATCGAGCAACGGTGTCAGGAATTAATGCCACACGACGTTCACAAACTTCAATTTCTTTAGCAACTGCTATTCTCATGAAATCTCCTGAAGATAAATACCTAATCTCTGCCAAGTAAGTGATTGTCTAGATGAGGGATATCCCGTATTCATAGTACTTAGGCAGGAACATCAGCTATGACTTTTACTTGTAGATTGAACCTTGAAACTTTCCTCTCCCACTCTTAGCTGTCCAGGCAATGCCTGACTTTGCCGTTCGCAGATGTCATATTTTCAGATAGTTGCAAACAGGGTTACGTATTGCACATCCTAAATTGATTCCCAAATTTTGCATCTTTATCTTCAGCTTATTTTCGGGATTGAGAAATTTTGGTATTTCTGTCTTATAGAGTAATATTGACCCAATTTTGAAGGCTTTATAATTTCCAAATCAAATTTTAATGATTACGACTTTGATTCCAATCCAACCTATTTTAATCAATTTAGCCCAACTTAACTGGCGATCGCTGATGGCACGCCTCAATTTTTATAACAAAATTCTCAAATTTAGATACACTTATACATATTTAGAAACACAATCCAATCCCAACGGTGTTTCTATTGAGTTCCAGATTTGACCAACCTAGTCATCAAAGCAGGAATCTATAAGGGTAATGAAGTAAATTGGTTGGATGTAAAATTTATTGCTAAGTAATTTTACTGCCG
This sequence comes from Nostoc sp. LEGE 12447, assembly GCF_015206985.1. NCBI lineage: Bacteria > Bacillati > Cyanobacteriota > Cyanophyceae > Nostocales > Nostocaceae > Nostoc > Nostoc sp. LEGE 12447. The sequence goes on from NZ_JADEXT010000011.1 coordinate 31,834, forward strand.
TCTAAACATCAGAGAGGATGGCACTTTTTGTTGTTACTGAACGTCAATTGTCAGGAAGTGAGTAGTAAACTTTAGTAACGAATACTAACACACGGTTATTTTAGATAACAGATTTATTTTTTGGTAGAGGAAGCTCAATTATGCGACGTTTACTTTCCGCTTTAGCCGTGACTAGCTGTTTAGTGACTGGATTTCCAGCCCTGACTTGGGCACAAAGTTTACCTGGATTTACGCTGTTTAGCGGCGTTAAAGCCGAAAATCAACTGCCCTTCCGACTAGATTTTGGTGGACAAGCCAATGGTTGGGATCGATATATATTAAGGATTCCAGCCCAAAGAATGAAATTGGCTGTTGGTCAATTTGCCATTACCTACCCTAATTATTACAAAGGAACTTTTGACCAGAACAAAATTGAAGTCCGAGTCAAAGGCAAAGCAGTTCCGCTTTCTGAGGTGAAGTGGGACAAAGAAGGTAAGCTGATTAATATTTTTCCCCAAGAGCCTGTACCAGCAGGTAGCGCAGTTGAGGTAGTCTTATCTAACGTGAAAAATCCATCTTTTGGCGGTGTTTACTACTTTAACTGTCAAGTGCTTTCCCCTGGTGATGTGCCACTATTGCGCTACATGGGAACATGGATTTTGAGCATCAATTAAGAGTGTTGATTGGGTGTAACCAATGCTCAATTCCCAATTCACTAAAAAAGTGATACAATTAGAGATTGTGAGTTTTTATAAAAATCACCTAAGAGGAGAACAGTATGAAAAGAACACTAGGCGGTACTAGCCGTAAGAGAAAAAGAACCTCTGGTTTTCGTGCCAGAATGCGGACACCAGATGGTAGAAACGTGATTAGAGCTAGGAGAAAAAAGGGCCGTCACCGTTTGAGCGTTTAGGGCATATTTAAGCTAAAAGAGTATCTGTGGCTTTGCCTAAAGCAAATCGGCTAAAATCCCGCAAGGATTTTCAGGCAGTTTTCCGGGAAGGAATTCGGCGTAATGGCTCTTATTTAACATTGAGAGCCTTAAAGCCGTTGTCTTCAAGAAAACCTTCTTTGGACACTGCCACTCAGACTACACAACCAATTGACTCACTGCATATTTCCAGCATACGCATTGGCATTTCTATAAGCACAAAAGTCAGCAAAAGGGCAGTGGTTCGCAACCGAATCAAACGGCAAATTACTTCTGCTTTATATAGTTTGCTACCCAAATTATCACCAGGATGGCGGTTAGTGTTCATTGTCAAACCCACAGCAGCAGAATCTAAGTGCGTAAGCCCACAATTTCTGCAAGAATTAGAGCAGTTGTTGGCACAAGCTGAGGTGTTCGATGGGAATTCGTGAAGATGTTTATTATGAAGGTGGCCCCCATATTGGGGATTTAATTGTCAACCTATTGATTGGACTAACCATTGTCGGGATACCATTGACAGTTGGGGCAATTGTCAGAGCATTGTGGCTGCGTTTCCGCATCACCGATCGCCGAGTTACAGTAAGCGGAGGTTGGCAGGGGCGCGATCGCACTGACATAATTTACTCAGAAATTGTCAAAGTTGTCACAATCCCCCGTGGCATTGGCTTGTGGGGAGATATGGTACTAACCCTAAAAAACGGCAGTCGTCTCGAATTGCGTGCAATTCCCAAATTCCGGGAAGTCTATGACTACATTAATGAAAGAATTGCTGCGAAAAATCCCGAATATACGGTAGCTGCTAATAAGTGATGGGAGTAGGGAATAGGGAATGCCGAATTTGCTCAGATAAAATACAAAATTCAGAACTTCGCACTTACCAAAAAATACATACCACTCCCTACTTCCCTACTTTTGGCATGTGCGGCTATCCGTAGCTAAGGGTAGTCGCACATAATTTATGATTTAGATAAATTAGATTCAGTTAGTTTACAGTACCTCAGGTTGAATTCAGAATAATGGATTTTGGTATCGGCTTTCTCTCGAACAACGTGATGCTGCCAATCATAGATTTCTTCTATGGTATTGTGCCTAGCTACGGATTGGCGATCGTTGCTTTGACATTGATAGTCCGCTTCGCGCTCTATCCCCTGAGTGCTGGCTCAATTCGCAACATGCGGAAGATGCGAATTGTACAACCTCTGATGCAGAAGCGGATGGCAGAAATTAAAGAGCGCTATAAGGATGAACCGCAAAAGCAGCAGGAGGAAATGGTCAATGTCCAAAAAGAATTTGGCAACCCCTTGGCAGGCTGTTTTCCGTTATTAGTGCAAATGCCGGTCTTATTAGCGCTGTTTGCCACTTTGCGGGGTTCACCTTTTGCAAGTGCAAACTACAGCGTTAACCTGCAAATCGTTCCCGCAGAACAAATCGAGCAAATTCAACCGCAAGCCTTTGCGACTGCTCCTCAAAATATTTATATTGCAGATGGGGAACACGTCAAAGTAGCTGCAATCCTTCCCAGTGGTAACAAACTAGCGGTGGGAGAACAAACTAAGATCCAATATCAGACTGTTGAAGGCAAACCATTTCAGGTACTTTTAGCAGAACACCCAGAAAATAAGCTAACTCCTGATTGGAAAGTAACCAAAGGCGAAGATCGCATAAAAATTGATGCTGATGGCAATGTAGAAGCCTTGCAGCCAGGAGAAGTTAGCATTCAAGGAACAATTCCCGGACTAGCAGCAGAAAAAGGCTTTCTATTCATTGATGCTTTAGGCAGAGTTGGCGCACAAGATGCAGATGGCACAATCCACTGGGATATTGTCGCTATGATCGTCTTCTTTGGAATCAGCCTTTATGTTAGCCAAATGCTTTCTGGGCAAAATTCCAGTGGTGGCAATCCGCAGCAAGATACAGTTAACAAAATTACTCCAGTCATATTTTCTGGGATGTTTTTGTTCTTCCCCCTACCAGCCGGGGTGTTGATGTATATGGTGATTGGTAACATTTTCCAAACTGCACAAACTTATCTTCTCTCACGCGAACCTCTACCAGAAGAACTGCAAAAAATTGTAGAAACCCAAGAGAAAGAAGCAACAGTCATCGAACAAAAAGCATTGCCTTTTGAACCGAAAAGTTCTAAGAAAAAGGCTACAGGGGGATCATGAGCAACATTTCGATGCAGCGAGGTCAGCAGTGGTTAAAAACCCTGCTGGAACTCACTGGAGTGCCTGCTGAGATTCAGGGTCATTTAGAAACTCCCCAATCTCAAGACAGCGATTCCCCAGAACCAGATAATTACTGGTTGACAATCGATCAAACAAATTTGACGACAGAACAAATCCAGATATTAATTGGTACTGATGGTTCTGTGCTAGATGCGATTCAGTATCTAGCAAATTCAGTTTTAAACCTGAGCCAACCCCCAGAAGAACAAGCCTCTTACACTATTGAGTTGAATGGCTACCGGGTCAAAAGAGAAGCCGAAATTCGCGCATTAGCAGAAGCAGCAGCCGATGAAGTGCGCTTTTCTGGTAGAGAAGTGGAAATCAAATCTCTCAGTTCTGCTGAAAGGCGACAAATCCATACCTTCTTGAAGGAATTTGGAGATTTGGAAACCTTCAGTCGCGGTAAAGAGCCGCACCGTCATCTGGTTGTGCGACCAGCTTCGTTGGAAGAAGTTAGAGGTTAGTAGAGACGCAATTAATCGCGTCTCTACAGGAGTTAAGAGTTAATTGAAAGCTCAATATAATTTCAAAATTTCTCTTGTTCCTAAAAGCTAAAATAAAAATGTAGTATCAGTATTATTGCTGGTAATGACCATTAATTTTCGTGAGGATGTCTCACAAATCCTATGGACGCAATTTATATTCCGCAGCTAACTAAAGCCCCGGAGCGGACAGAGGAAGTTCAAGTTGAGGAATTTCTGCCTGGTCTGGAAACGTTAACACCAGTTCGCGGTCATGTGCGCGTGCAGCATCATGGCACTTACCTGGAAGTGTCCGCTCAGGCAGAAACAATTATTACTTGTACCTGCAATCGCTGCTTGCAGCAATACAATCGCCGCTTAGGGCTTGATACCAAAGAAATCATCTGGTTAGACGAAGCTGCAAATCAAGTAAATGACTTGCCCCTAGAAAGGGAAGTGATTATGGAAGAGTTGCTTGAAACCCTGCCACCCGATGGTCATTTTTATCCCAACGAATGGCTGTATGAGCAGATGTGTTTGGCAGTACCTCAGCGACAGTTATGCGATCGCAATTGTCCAGGTATTCCTGTAAGTAATACTGTTGATAGTTCTGATAGTCCTGAAACTCCAGTTGATAACCGTTGGGCTTCTCTGGAAGCTTTGAAAAAGCAACTTCCGGGATCGTAGCTGGAATTTAACTTTTTTAAAGTGCCATTTGGTGCGTTACGGCGCAATTAACTATTTTGTACAAAAAATATGTGTCTATAGTACCTAACGCTCCTAATGGCGCTGCAAGACAAAAATGGTGTTAAGAGAAAAATTAAATTATATTTTAAACTGGATTTTCCCAAAATTTTTAATTCATCATCTTAGTCTTGCCACACTATTACAAAAGTATCTAAATTAGTTTATGTAAGCTTAATTTATATCAACTTGCGCTGCAACCATGAGTCAAAAAAGAAAGAGTCTTTTTCTAAAATGGATGTATTTAGTCAGTGATATTAATAATTTCTTGCCCAATTCAACCGCATTAGCTTGTCCAAATTGTTATCAGCTAGGAGTTGATTTTCAATATGTTGGTGATTTGCAAACAAAGATAGGCTACATGGTAATATGGTGCCCGTTTTGTTTACAAGGAATACATATTTCTAGAGTGAGCATTCCCGATCAAGCTCAGGCTCTTTCTTTTAATTTATCGCCAGAAAAAATTTTAAAGCGAATTCCAAATTTCACTCTTGTAAAGCCAGACTATTGAGAAAAATTTCAAGTTCAATCCAATTTGAGAAAAGTTTTTGGCAAGGACAAATACAGAAGTGCCACAATTAAATTGTATCAACCACCTAATAATTTAGATCATGCTATCAAAACAGAGTGATCGCACCGACAACTCTGTAAACTTGTGGATAGTAGCCTAGAATTCTTGTTATTAGTTTTTAGTTGTTATAAGCGATACAAAGCTGAACAATGAAAGAAGAACTAATCACAACAGCAAAATATGAACTTCCGTGAAGAGTTTAAACTGCTGCTACGCGCCCGCTACCCTTTAATTTATATTCCCACTTATGAGGAGGAGCGGGTAGAAGCAGCTATCCGGGAAGAAGCAACTAACCAGGGTAATCGCCCAGTGTATACCTGGGATTTTGTCGATGGCTACCAGGGAAACCCCAATGATGTGGGGTTTGGGCGACGTAACCCGTTGCAAGCTTTAGAATTTATCGAAAAATTACCAGCTTCCGCACCTGCGGTATTGATTCTCCGAGATTATCATCGCTTTTTAGATGATGTAGCGATCGCTCGTAAACTCCGCAACCTCGCCCGACTCCTCAAGTCGCAACCAAAAAATATTGTTCTACTGTCGCCGCGCATCGCCATCCCTGACGATTTAACCGAAGTTCTGACAGTCGTCGAGTTTCCCTTACCCGCTGCCCCAGAAATTAAAACTGAGGTAGAACGCTTACTACAAAGTACTGGTAACTCACTTTCTGGCCAAGTTTTAGATGACTTGGTGCGTTCTTGTCAAGGGCTTTCGATGGAACGGATTCGTCGGGTTTTAGCAAAGGCGATCGCTACCCACGGCGAATTGCAACCAGAAGACGTGGATCTGGTTTTGGAAGAAAAGCGTCAAACTATCCGCCAAACCCAAATCCTGGATTTCTACCCCGCTACTGAGCAAATTTCTGATATCGGTGGACTGGATAACTTGAAAGACTGGCTGATCCGTCGAGGAGGCTCATTTACTGATAAGGCCCGACAGTACGGATTACCGCACCCCCGTGGTTTAATGTTGGTGGGTATTCAGGGAACTGGTAAATCGTTAACGGCAAAAGCGATCGCTCATCACTGGCATTTACCCTTGCTACGTCTGGATGTGGGAAGGTTATTTGGTGGTTTGGTGGGTGAATCAGAATCTCGAACTCGGCAAATGATCCAAGTAGCTGAAGCCTTAGCGCCCTGTATTTTGTGGATTGATGAAATAGATAAAGCCTTTGCTGGAATTGGTAGCAAAGGTGATGCCGGAACAGCCAGCCGTGTGTTTGGTACTTTTATTAACTGGCTAGCCGAAAAAAGCTCACCCGTTTTTGTCGTCGCCACTGCCAACGATATCCAAGCCCTACCGCCGGAAATGCTGCGTAAAGGGCGTTTTGATGAAATTTTCTTTGTGGGATTGCCCACCCAAGAAGAGAGAAAAGCAATTTATGATGTTCATTTATCCCGATTGCGCCCCCATAACTTGAAAAGTTATGACATCGAAAGGTTAGCTTATGAAACGCCTGATTTTTCTGGGGCAGAGATTGAGCAAACTTTAATTGAAGCGATGCATATTGGATTTAGCCAAAATCGCGACTTTGCTACTGACGATATTTTAGAAGCCGCGAGTCAGATCATCCCCTTGGCGCGAACTGCTGTTGAGCAAATTCAGCAACTTCAAGAATGGGCGGCGGCTGGGAGAGCGCGTTTAGCATCGAAACATAATCCTTTAAGCGAACGCCTCCGGCGCACTACGTGAACCCTTCAACAGTAGCTACAATAATTGATCAGTTAATAATTGCTGAGTCAATAGTCAACAGTGAATCATGAATTACTATTGACTATTGACTATTTACCACTGGCGATCGGGTTTTAACTATGTTGTCTGGCTTAACAAAATTTATACTTGGGATTTTCTTAGCGATCGCTGTGCTAATAGGTGGCGGCGCTGCAATTGCACTCTATTTTATGAATCGCACCGGCATACCCCCTGCCAAACCTGTTTATTCCAACGATAGTCCCTCAGTGAAAGCCCAAGCTCCAAAAGGAACTGAGCTTGGAGGAGCTAAACCCAGCCTGACACCTGGGACATCTACTAAACCATCTCCAAGCTCAAGCCCCACTCCCACAGCATCACCAAAGGCTACCCCATCACCAAAAGCATTGCCATCGGGAGCTTACCGAGGGCGTGTTAGTTGGGCTGAAGGCTTGAGTTTGCGATCGCAACCAAATCTAGAGGCTGAAAAAATTGGTGGGGTTGCTTTTAATCAAAAAATTATTATTTTGGAAGAAAGCGAGGATAAAGGTTGGCAAAAGATCCGTTTGGAAGATAGCGAACAAGAAGGTTGGGTGAAAGCAGGTAATACTGAAAAAGTTGATGAACAAAAGCCTGAAAAACCAGAAGATACACAAAAACCAGAGCAATAAAAATTCTATAAATTTTGTTGCTCTGAAACCGTGATGGCTCTTTTAATTTTTCTCCCTTGTTTCTCCCTTGTTCAGAGCAGTTCCCCTACCTCCTGTTTCTTCTGAAAAATTACTTGTAAAGAATCATACAAATAACAAACATGACACAGAGAAAGCAGTATAATCTTGTATGGTCATAACTTGAAAAAAAGCAAGTGAAAACAGGGGTAGATAGCTATTTAACCAAGCTTGCCTCAGTCTATGAGGCATCCGAAAGCGTCAAGGTTGTTCCTACCGTAGCTAATTTCAAATTTTTGAATTGGAAAAAGTTATCTAGCGGTGCAGCGATGCGTCTTTTGTCTGCGGCAATAATTACGGGGCTTCTGAGTATCGCAGGGCAAGCTTTCGCACTCCAAAAAATCGGAAGTAATGGGCCAGAAGTTACCAGTAGCCAGAGGTGTTTAAAAAAGTTAGGCTACTTTAACGGCCCAGTGAGTGGTAAGTTTGCTAGTCTGACTCAAAACGCTGTCATTAAATTTCAGCAAGCGAACAGAATACCTGCTGATGGGGTTGTAGGTATTAATACGCAACAAGCATTACAAAGAGCATGTCAAAGTAGAACTACAGGTAGGAATACTAGTAGTGCATCGCGGTCAAGTGGCCAATATCCTGTTCTCTCTCAAGGCAAAACTGGTGCAGCCGTAACAAGGCTACAACAGCGTCTGCGGCAGTTAGGCTACTTGAATGCTAATGCCACTGGAAAATTTGGCCCAATGACTAGAGATGCTGTGATCAAATTCCAGCGAAATTATCGCATAGCTGCGAACGGGATTGTGAATCGACAAACTTGGAATGCACTACTAGGTTCCTCTCCAACCCAAGCTAGATCGTCTAGATCGTCGAGTCTTTCTACTCAACAAGTGAGAGAACTACAAGGGCGCTTGCAGCAGCTAGGTTATTTTAATACTAGTCCTACTGGGAAGATTGGCCCAATGACTAGAGATGCTGTGATCAAATTCCAGCGAAATTATCGTCTTCCGGTTGATGGCATTGCCAATGCTCAAGTTTTAGATGCAGTGCGTAGAGTCTCAACTGGTGGATCTATTACTCAACAACCGAGCAGAGATTATCTGACTCTAGGCGATCGCGGAGATAATGTCGCATTAGTTCAAGAGCGTTTATCGCAGTTGGGTTTCTCTAATACCAATCCTGATGGATTTTTCAGTGATTACACTAGAGCATCTGTAATTTCATTCCAGCAATATTCTCGACTTAATGTTACTGGAAATGTAGATTGGCAAACTTGGCAAGCATTAGGGTTGGATAGCTCAACTGGGGGCAATTATACTGAGGCTAATGGCTCTGTATTACCTGAAACTCGCTATCTAGTACCTGTTAATACTGGCTATGCTACATCTGAAAATAATCGCTATGTATTACCTCCTGCCACTGCCTATGCTGTACCTGGGACTAATGGCAACACATTAGTTGCTAGTAATCCTTACAGAGTAATAGTGCCTATTTCGAATAACGATACCCTGAGTAAGGTGCAACAATATATACCCAATGCGGTGACAGAGCAATCCCATCTAGGGGATTATGTGAATGCTGGAGCATTTAGCGATCGCGCACAAGCCGAAACCCTAACGAAAATGCTTCGCTCCTATGGTCTGGATGCACGGGTAAAATTCAATTAAATTGACAAACTCAACTGTGAACCTTCTTGAGTTTTATTCACTTCAATCCTGGCTTGGAAAGCTTCTTTGAGGTGGGGCATGTGGGTGACAGTAAGGATGCAGGCAAAATCGGAGGCGATCGCATTAATCGCTGCAATCAAGCGATCGCATCCTTCGGCATCCTGTGTACCAAAACCTTCATCCACAATCAACAATTGCAAAGCTGCCCCCGCCCGTTGCGCTAATAATTTTGCCAGGGCTAAACGGATGGCAAAGTTAATTCTAAAAGCTTCTCCACCAGAGTAAGTTTCATAAGCTCGTGTTCCTCTAGAATCGGCGATTAAAATATCTAAGGTGTCTATCAGCTTGGCATTTTTCTTGGTTGATTTAGCACTGCGTCCAGCTTTTTGAGTAATAAATTGTACATGAAACTGATTACCACTCAGGCGCGAAAGCAGTTGATTTGTTTCGGCTTCTAGTTGTGGTAACACATTCTCAATCATCAGTGCTTGGATACCATTTTTACCAAAAGCTTGCGCTAATTCCTGATAAACACGGTATTCCTGCTTGCAAGATTGTAGTTGCTGCTGCTGTTGTTCATACTGGATTTGCAGCGTTTCCAGTTGATGCGCCAGCTGTTCTAAACGCCCCAACTTTGCTATTTGTTCATCGAGTTGCCGTCTGCGGATTGCTAACTGCTGCTCTAAAGCTTGAATTTGGGCAGATGGGTTAGCTGTTGCTTGTAATTGCTGGATAATGCTTTCGATTTGTCCGCCAAGTTTTTGCCGTTCCGTTACTCTGGCGCTTCTGGAGTCCTCTAACTCTTGCAATCTTATCTGGAGTTGGGGATACTGCTGCTGGGCTGACAGCAGTTGTTGATACTGCAAATGCCAAGATTGAGCTTTGCGAACAGCTATACGCAGATTGTTGTGCTGCTCGGAACTGTAGCCAATTTCAGTAATATGGCGCTCAAGAGCCGCGATTTGTTTAGCACATTCTGAATCAGTCTGATCTTGCTGGATTCTGACTTGTAATTGAGCAATTTGGGATTGTAATTCTGGTTTTCGGGCTAATAGTTGCGCTTGTCGCTTAATCGCATCTTTAATCTGCCCTTGTTTAATTTCTGCCCAGCGCCACCGCTCAACTTCGCTCCGGGCGAGGGCGTGGTCTTGCTCATTATAATTAACTTGTTGGAGATATTGGTCTAGCTGCCGGAGTTCGGCTTGTTTATCAGGAGCGTAATCACCAACTTGGAGTGATCGCTCTAAATGTTGTTTTTCAGCAGCAATTTGTTGTAACTGTTGTTGGACATCAGTTGTAGCTTCTAACTGGGCTGCCAATTGTCCCCGTTGTTCGCGTAAACCATCGTAGCCTGCTAACTGTTGGGAAATTTCGCGATATTCCTGCCTAAGTACCTGAATTTCTCGATCAGATACAGCCATTTGTTCTCTGACTACCCAAAACTGCCCTTGAGTATCCTCTATCTCAGCCTGGGTTTTTTCCACTACCCGGCTCCAATGATGTTCATCCAGCGGACGTTCGCATAATGGACAAAGTGCTTCAGGATTTTGGAGCATTTGTAATTTTTGCTCTAATTCTCCCAGCAGTTTTTCATAGTCGCGTTGGTGAGCTTGCAGACGTTCAATAAAGTGCCGCCTTTCTTGCCCTTTTTCTTGCACTCGTTGCAGATAAACCCGCTTTTTCTCCAGTTCCTCAATCTGAATTGCCACATCCATCACCGCTTGTTGCAGTTGCGGTTGGCGGCGGTGCTGGCGTTGCAATTGGTTCTCAGTACTTTGGAGTTGTTCGAGTCGCGCTACTAAACCAGCATGAGTGCGATCGAGTTGGCTTTGCAAAGTTGCTCGTTGTTGCAACAAGGGAGTAACTTGCATTTGCAGTTGATCTAAACGCGCAACATGGTGACGGGCTGCGGTTAGTTGTGACAAAGCAGCTTCTACTTCACCTGATTTAGTCAGAGTTTGCTGAATATCTCGCTCTTGTTGCTGCAAAGCTTCGATTTGGGCTTGGGCTTGTTGCAGTTGCCGTTCGATTTCGTGAATTTGTTTAGTAAGCTGTTGTTGCTTTTGTTGGCGAGTCTGTTGGGCGCGGGTGTATTCTTCAAATTTGGTAGCAAAGGCTTCTTCTTGAGATTGGAGACTTTGATATTGGGCGTATCCAGCTTTAATCTCAGCTTCTTGGTGTAATATTTTTTCTAAATCTGATAGCTGAGAGCCTATAGCTGATTGTTCTTGTTGAAGGCGATCGCAATCTTGGGTAAGATTTTGGTATTGCTGCTTTACAAAATTAAGTTGTTGTTCCCAATTTTGGCGCTGGTGCTGGACAACTTGCAAACTTTGCAATTGAATATTATCAAAAGCTTGCACCTGTTGCAGTTGGTTGAGTTCGGCTTCTAACTCTACTCTTTGCGCTTGAGTTGTCTCGCGTTGTTGCAACTGAACTTTTATCGACTCCAAAGAACGCTCTAACTCTACTGCCCTGGCTTTGAACTGACGAGAAGATTCCTTTGCCCGTTCTTCCAAATCATCGTACTGATTGAGCTTCAACAACTCCGCTAAAATTTCTTTGCGTTCCGTCGGGCGTTTGAGCATGAACTCATCTGCACGGCCTTGACGTAAGTAAGCAGAATTAATAAATGTATCGTAATCGAGCTTGATGTGTTCTAAAATCAAATCCTGTGTTGCTCTTACCCCTTTACAAGTGAGTGAGCGAAACCCAGATGGTATTTCTATTTGAAATTCGAGGACGCTAGTACCTCCCCGAATTCGGGTACGAATCACGCGATATTTTTGCTGGTTGCTTTGAAAAGTAAAATCAACCCGAACTTCTTTCGCCCCAGAATAGATAACATCATCTTCAGCAGTGGCGCGGCTTTCACCCCAAATTGCCCAAGTGATTGCTTCCAGAAGCGAAGATTTACCCGCACCATTGGAACCCGAAATACAAGCCGTATGCAAACCACGAAAATCTAAAGTTGCATCACGGTAACTAAGAAAGTTTTTGAGGATAAGTTGTACTGGGATCATTCACGCTATAGCGCCACATCTACTTTTAATAGTTAACAGTACAGATGCACTGTTTGTTAGTTTAGCTATCTAGATATCAGGTTTCTAGTCTTGAAGACATCAATTTTACAAAAATTAATAATAAGATGAGCAAATTTCTCTTGTTGGATGAAAAATTTTTGCTATTTTCGGAGAAAAATGAAACTTCCGTGGAGAGCGATCGTTATTTCTTTCTGTCGTCTGCGGTGAAAAAATTATAAGAACTGTGGCGAATTTTCGAAAGACTATGAGCGATCGCACCAAAAACAATTTTAAGCATCAAGTCTCTTTTGACTGATTTACAAGCTAAAGGGAATGTATGCCAAAGCCGAACTTCTAACCTGCCTGAAAATATTGGCTGCTCACACCTTACTATTAAGAACATGAATTTACCAATCAACTGATGATCGAGGAACGAGAAAGAGCCGATAATGATTCGCCGTGGAAAGAAATCTTAGAAGCATACTTTCCCCAAGCAATGCAGTTTTTCTTCCCCCAAACAGCAGCATTAATTAATTGGGAACGTCCCCATGAGTTTCTCGATAAGGAATTTCAACAAATAGCACGGGACGCTGAACTTGGTAGAAGATATGCAGATAAGTTAGTCAAAGTCTGGCAAATTCAAGGAGAAGAAATTTGGCTGTTGATTCATGTCGAAGTTCAGGCCAAATCGGAAGATGCCTTTGCTCAAAGGATGTTTTCTTACAACCTGCGAATTTTTGACAAATTTGCTCAACCAGCCATTAGCCTAGCAATTTTGTGTGATGCTGACCCTACTTGGAGACCAAATCAATACAGTTACAATTATCCCGATTGTGGTCTGAATTTTAGATTTGGAACTATCAAACTGCTGGATTATCAACAACAATGGACAGAGTTAGAGAATAGCGATAATCCGTTTGCAACGGTGGTAATGGCACATTTGACAACCCAGCAAACTAGTAAACAGCCAGGAGAACGGAAAAATTGGAAATTTAGCTTAATTCGGCGATTATATGAACAAGGGCTGCAAGAAAGGGATATTCGCAACCTCTATCGTTTTATCGATTGGGTTATGATTTTACCAAAAGCGTTAGAAGCAGAATTTTGGCAAGAATTTAAGTTATTCGAGCAGGAGCGTACCATGAGTTACATCACTACAGGCGAGCGCATTGGCTACGAGCGAGGAAAGGAAGAAGGAAAACAGGAAGGTGAGCAAGCACTTGTCTTACGACAGCTACAAAAACGGGTAGGAGAGTTACCCGACGAAGTTCGGGAACGAATTCAAAGTCTTTCTCTAGAACAGTTGGAAGCACTAGGTGAGGCTTTGTTAGATTTTAGTGCGATCGCTGATTTGCTTAATTGGCTACAAGCTCATCAAACAGTTTAGTGCATGCGATCGCACCTTTCATTGATTTATGAAAAGTAGCCCACACTACTCCCCACATCACGAGTGAGGTTCTCCCAACAATACAATTGAGCATTTCAATTCTCGAATTAACTGCGTTGTCACTTCGCTGACGGCTAATCCGCCGGCTGTGCGATAACGAACGGAACGCAACACCGCTAAATCAAACGCCTGAGCCTCCCGAATTATCACTCTAGCAACATCATCACCCCTGATTGTTTGGATATTTGTATTCACCTCTAATTGGCTTTTAGAGGTAATATCAGACAATTGAGATACAAAGTTTTCTACTCGAGTCTGAGGTGTTTTGCGATCGCATACGTGTAACAGCACAACTTCAGCCTGATTAACATCAGCCAAAATTTGGGCTAACCGTAAAGCACCGATGGTTTGGCGTGTTAAGTCTCCAACTGGTACAAGAATTCTTTGGATTGTTTTAGGACTGCTCAAAAGGCGTGTTACTGCTACTGGACAGTGAGAAGACCAGAAAACGCTATCAATTACACTACCAAATAAGCGGGCACGCAAACCTGTTGTCCGCGACCAGCCCATGACTACTAAGCTAGCATTTTGTTCTCGACTGGCACGGCTAATTCCCAACGCTGCATCATCATCAATCCGAATTGCTGGCGATACTTCTACCTCAAATTCTTGACTAATTTCTTTAGCTAAATTCAATCTTTCTCGACTTTGGTCGAGTGCTGTTACTAATTGCGGATCATCCATCTGAATATGCGCTCTAGTAATAGCCAATGGCACAATTTTTCCAGATTCATGACTAGCCAGTAGTGCTGCCATTTCTATTAGATAGCGCTGGGTTTGAGGGTTGTATATTGGCACTACTACAGTAAATGGATACTGATTTTTTTCTACTTGCTCATCTTCATTATTTTGCCACCAAGTTGTCAAACTATCTGTTTCAAAATCTGTCTGAGAAAGCTGTAGGGAAGGAGCAAATCGTGATGTGATCACTGGGCCTAAAATAGCAGTCACCAGCATGAGGACAATCACACTGTTTAAGACAGCTTCACTGATTAAGCGTTCACCAGCAGGATTTACAGTTTGATAAGCAACCAACGTTGCTGCTAGTGTGGCTGCTACCTGTGGTAGTGACAATGACCACATCGTTAGCAATTCCGCCGTGTTGTAGCGATACAACAATTTGGCTAAGAATGCTGCTATAAATTTGCTGCCAATCAAAGCTATTACAATTACCAGAGTCAGCCAAATTGAACTGAGGGTTTTGATAAATGCAGGGATATTGATCAATAATCCCATGTCCACGAAGAAACAAGGGATAAATAAAACACTACCAATAAACTCGATTTTTTCTTTGACTGGGCTACGCCCCAGAACGTCGTTGACAGCTAAACCTGCTAAAAACGCACCAACAATTTTTTCAACTCCAATTACCTGCGCTCCGACAGATGCCAAAAATAATGCTAGTAATATAAACAAAAACTGGTTACTTTGTTCATCCCCAGAGCGGCGAAAAAACTCTTTTCCTGCCCAGTCAAAGCCAAACAGGACAACAGCAGTGTAAATTGCTAATCCACCCAATAAAATCGCTAAACTCATGGCGGAGAATTGCCCTCCATGAATTCCAACACAAATCGCTAATACTAGCAAAGCACCTGTGTCAGTAAAAATTGTGGCACCAATCGTGACGGTTACAGCTTCATTCGTGACCACTCCCAGACGACTTACAATTGGATATGCTAAGAGAGTATGAGAAGCCAGTAAAGAACCAATGAGGAAGGAGGCATTCCAACCAAAATTGAATAATCTTCCTGTAGCAATGCCAGCAAGAAGTGGAACTAAAAATGTTAAAATGCCAAACCCAATTGAGCGATTTCTAGTTTTACGAAACTGCTCTAAGTCAATTTCTAAACCTGCCACGAACATCAAATAAAGTTTGCCGATCTCCGAGAGCAGATTGATAGTTTCAGACTCAGGGTTTAATAACTTTAGTCCATTTTGTCCTAATAATATACCTGCGACTAACAACCCCACTAATCCAGGTAGTCTTAGTCGCTCAAATATAGGGGGTACAGTAAAGATTACTGTTAGGAGAATCGTAAATGCAACGATAGGACTGTCTGTTAACGAGTTCAGTGCCATGTCTAAATAATTAAGATTAAATAGAAAACATACAATAGCTCTAAGAAAATTTACTTAAAACTTGTCTATGATTCAGTTTTATTGGTTACAAAAAGCTAAATCGTTAACAGCATAAATGTTGCGATCGCAATCACGACTCTACCTAAAGAAGGGGTTGTTTCCATCTACAGGTTTAAATAATAATGGAATTTATAGTAAAAAAAAGATTAAATGTTTAAATACTAGTAAATAGTACCAAAAAGTCATAAAACGCTGATATTTACTTAAAAATAGCAGTTCTCGTTAAAATGACTAGAGGCGCACATATTTGTGTCCCTACTTCTATGTGCCATATCTAGAAAAATCTGGAAGACCGTACTTATGAGTTCCTATCAATGATAATTTTAAGCATTGGGAACCCCTAAAAATCAGAGTTTATGAACGCAGCCGACGATAAAACGATTGTTCGTGAGTATTTCAATTCCACAGGGTTTGACCGTTGGAAGCGAATCTACGGCGATGGCGAAGTCAACAAAGTTCAATTAGACATTCGCAATGGACACCAGCAAACCGTAGATACAGTTATCGGCTGGTTAAAGGCTGATAACAATTTACCAGAGCTATCAATCTGCGATGCTGGGTGTGGTGTCGGTAGTCTCAGCATCCCTTTAGCGGTAGATGGTGCCAAAGTCTATGCCACCGATATCTCTGAAAAAATGGTAGAAGAAGGCAAGGATAGAGCAAAGCTTACCTTGGGAAATGAGGAAAATCCCACTTTTGCTGTGCAGGACTTGGAATCGTTGAGCGGTAGTTACCATACCGTTATTTGCTTGGATGTTCTCATTCACTATCCCCAAGAAAAAGCCGATGAGATGATATCTCATCTCTGTTCTTTAGCACAGTCACGGATAATTCTCAGTTTTGCGCCAAAGACCTGTGCCCTGACTATACTCAAGAAAATTGGCAGTTTCTTTCCTGGGCCAAGTAAAGCGACTCGGGCATATTTGCATCGTGAAGCTGATGTGGTGAGAATCTTGGAAAGTAATGGCTTTTCATTGCAAAGAAAGGCGATGACGAAGACTCGCTTCTATTTTTCTCGCCTACTTGAAGCTACACGCAACTAAGTTTGGGATCGCAGCAAGATCAAATTATACCTTTGCTGCGATTTAAAAATCTGAAGGCTTAACACTGGTAAGTATTCTAGTACAGCGATCGCTCTGATTGGAAGCATAAACAGTTATTATAGCGATCGCATAGCCATATTTAAGTAATAAAGGCAAAATTTATCCTGTATCTTACCAAATAAATGGAATCAAACGAGAACTAGATTGTTGATACTCTGCATACTCTGGATACTTGACAGACATTGCCTGTTCTTTTTGAGATATACGCCAAAGATAGAAGATAAAAATGTATCCCGGCACTAAATAAGCCCAAAAGGAGCCAGCTACAACGCTAAAACTTAAGTACCGCAGCAAATCTGCAAAATAATTGATATTGCGAGAAAAACGCCAAATATTATCACGTACTAGTCCAGCTTGAAACTGTTTAGCGGTGAGCTTTTGGACATCAGCAGTGGCATTGATCAGACTACCAAAAATGTAGAGTAAAAGTGCAATAGCCGCTGTTGCCATTGATAAGGGAACAGGATTGATAAATGCTAAGTATCCAGGTAAGACATAAAAAAATCCTACAATTAATACTGTAAAAATGAGAGTTACTACCCCAGATGGCTCATTGAATATCTTTTGTCGTTCTGGAAACAACCATTGTTCCAGCAACCACCACAGACAGTAGCTAATATGTAGACACATATAAATAACCTGTCGCCAGTCTTGGATACCGAAAACGATAGCAAAACCAATCAAAGAAATAATTGTAATGACTTTTGCCAAATTAATGGCTTTTAATACGGTTATTCCAGAGTTTTCAGCGTTGACAGTGTTCTGCATAAGTTATTGAAATAAAAGCTCTTCATTACTTATTATGCTAAATACATCTGTAGAGAGTTTGTAAGACAAGCGAGCAATTTAAGCGAAGATCGTTGAAGCAAGAATCACGCGATTTTGAGTTGTGTGAGGTTCAAATATTGGAACCTTTACGAAAGTCAGGTTAAAATCGCTAGCAAAGTTCAAATTTGAAGTGGAACTATGAAAACTGCTGAAAAATTGGCTGCCGGTTGGCTACTGACATTTGGATTTATGTTTGTAATGCTATCAGCAGCAGAGGTATTTAATAAAACGACTATGGAAAAATCAATCACCCTACCCTTATCCTGGGATGGCTCGATTGAGTTCGTAGCACCAACAGATACCCCTGTAATTGATAATACTGCGGTAGAACGTCTAATTTTTGGTGTTCCCAGCCTAACATTGGGCACATGGTTAGCATTGGGATTATATCGTCAAAGTCGGCAAGAAAAAAAGGCCCTTAATCAACAAGTTAGCGATCGCCTGCAATCGATTTTTTATGGGATGCTACAAGAAAATCATGGGCGTGTAACTGTTTTAGGCTTCGCAATGAAGTCACAACTACCCGCAGCCCATGCTAGGCAGTATTTAGACGAAAAAGCTAAAGAATTCAATGCAAACTTTAAGGTGAACGAAGAAGGGGCAGTATCATATCATTTTGATGTCTAATTGTCATTTGTCAATAGTCCTTTGTTATTTGTCCTTTGTTATTTACCAATGACTAATGACCAATGACTATTTTACCAACTTACGGCTAGGTCTAATGACGCAGATTTTTTTGAGCATAGCTGCCATTTTAGGCGGTTTGTCAGTTGCTGCTGGTGCTTTTGCTTCCCATGCCTTGCGGGAAAAAATTAGTGAGCGATCGCTAGAAATTTTTGAAACTGGCGCTCGTTACCAAATGTATCATGCTCTGGCACTTTTTCTAGTAGCAATACTAATTAGTCGCACTGAGTCCCCTCAACCCACTCTCATCGCTAGTGGATGGCTGTTTCTCGCTGGCATTGCTATTTTCTCAGGTAGCTTGTATGCCATTAGCTTAACTGGTATTAAGTCCTTGGGAGCGATCGCACCACTAGGCGGGGCAGCCTTTCTCGCTGGTTGGGGTACCTTAGCTTTTGCTGCTTGGAATTTTAAGTTGTAAAAAAGTTAGAAATTAATAGTTAAGGGAATACCAAAAAATAAATTATCCGATATTTGTAGGGTGCTTTTAGTTCACATATCGCAGTGTATTACCTCGTTCTATCTAACGCATCCTACAAATTGGATATTTTTTTAGTTGGAAGTCTTGAAAGCAAGAAGAATATTTTTAAATAAGATTTACAAATAAAACTTATTTCCGTAGTTTTACATTAGTTCTCAGGCGTACTAGCAAATTATGTAAAGCCGCATTTGCTGAAGGTACTTCAGGTAATAGGCTAGATTCGTATGCTTCCTGTAACTTATTACGTAAACGTTCATATTCTATTTGATGAAAATCTACATTAACATTTGACACAACAGACTTTTCTTTCCCTGCTAGCTTTTGGACAATTAAATCATGAATATATGGTAAATTGAAAACCTCATTTAATTTCATGAGATTAGCTTCAACTATACCTGTTTGCATCAAATAAATCCCTGTCAATAAAACTCGATAAACATAAAGTAAAGGCTTTAACCGATACGTGTGTTCATTTTCAAAAAGTTTCCATTGTGTTGCTGCAAAACCAATATAATGGTAATAATGGTGACGGGTAATACAACCTTTGGCAATAAATTTTAATTCATCATATTCGGGTAAATTTTTCAATACCAAAGGTGAGTATAGTTGTTCTAATACGTAGCCATTTTTTTTAAGCAGCATTAAAAAGAATTTTTTGACATCATGAGTTACTAAATCAATTTCTAAAGCTTCGCGAATTTCTGAAACTTCAATAGTTTCATTCCCAGTTTCTAATCCTACAACTTTTTCAACTGGTAAAATATGCACCCCACGCAAGTCATAATCAGAATCAGGTGACGGAAAACCATATAAGTGGGAACCACTAATGATGGCGAATAAAAGCGGGTAAGGCTGTTGCCCAATAATTGTGTTAATAGAAGGTGGAATATTCATCATGTGCCGTTTACTTGCTTACCTTGGTTCGCCTGTTTCTTTAGAGTATCTTTTGTATAAACCAGAACACTCACTCATAGTTCAGAGTTATAAACCCCGCGAAATGACTTCTGGGGTAGTAAATGCAGATGGTTTTGGTGTGGGTTGGTATCATAGCCAAAAAGATATCGAACCATTTACCTACAAAAATACCCTACCTATTTGGAATGACATAAACTTACCCAGTCTCAGCCGTTATGTTGAATCCAAGTGTGTGCTTGCTTATGTCCGCAGTGCTACATCCGAACAAGCTGTAGATTTTGCTAATTGTCAGCCCTTTAAACATCAACAACAGCTATTTATTCACAATGGAAGGATTGAAAATTTCCACAAAACATTACACAGAAAAATCCGCAGCACTTTAACTCAAGATTTTTACGAAAAAATTAATGGTAATACTGACTCTGAACACATTTTTGCATTGTTACTTTCACAAAGTCAAATTAACAAACATCGGCCTCTAGAGTATGCTTTACGTACTACATTATTAACACTATTAGAGATGGCAAAGCGCTATCAAGTAGAAGCCTCAATCAATGTAATCTTTAGTGACGGACATCGCCTGATAGCTTCTCGATTTGCCACAAGTTCTCCGGCTCCATCTCTTTATTGGATTAGAGACGATCCGACTTTTTCAAATTCTCTAATTATTGCGTCTGAACCTCTATTTATAGGTAACTGGAATGCTTTTCCAGAAAATAGCATAATTACTGCGGGAGCAGATTGTGAGATCCAAATCGAGCAAATTTAGTATAAAAGAAGCTATTTTTCAAACCTTATCGAGGCTATCCATGCAATACCGGCTGATTGATGCGTGTGCAGATATGTTGGAAAGTAGCATGAATCAGCTATTAGGGGGATTATTCTTCATTTGAAGGTGAATTCTGCACTAGGTGAGACTATCCTCACCGAAATTTCCCGCAAATTTGACCTTGATACTATCAAGGAGTAACTGACTGTAAAAGGTTTATTACCTCTTCAAATATAAACAGATCAAAATCAATGGTTTGGTTTATTGCTTTGTCAAATGCAAGCATCAAGGAAGTCAGGGTATGCCTAACATATATAGCGGTTCTCAGTTAAGTTCAATATAGACCCTAGCCCCAACCTTGTTGTGTTGAGGGATAACACTCAAATCTTCTCTTTTTTTAAAAGAGGGAAATGGAAGTGAAGTCAGGATATATTGCATACAAACGAGAACTGCTATGGATGATATTTTTCTCACCCCAGCAAAAGAGAACAATTAGAACCTTTGTTGCTGGGGTCATATTTTCACTCAATAAATTTGAACTTCCTGTGAATATTAGCCGTTGATTATTGCTGCATCGAAGGTGTGGGAAAAATTCTGCTGAATATAGGAAGCCGTGGCTTTGGCTTCGTTGCAGCTATATTTGCATTCGCAGCAGAAGAGTTATTGCTTACCTCAGAGAGGATAGTTGGTTTGTTATTAGTAGAATTAGCAGAATCACTCAATGGAATAGCCGAAGGTGAATTTGAAGATAGGGAACTAATATTCTCAGTATTTTGATTGTTGGGCTTTACCGGAGTTTGACCTTGACATGGAGTAATTATCAAAGTCGAAGTTGTTCCTAATGCCAGTATGAGTAAATGAGAAAAATATTGTTGCATGGAGATTTGCAAAATGGGTTGGTAAATATTCAAATTTTCAAGAAGTTGTGCTTGCTCCTAGTTAGAAATAAACCGTAGCTATAGGATGTAAATCATGGCAATGTTGCCCTATGGAACCTGATTTTCGGGTTTCATAAGTGAATGAATACTAGCACTTACTAGTAAATTAATTATCTGAAAAAGCTTAAGCGTACCGAGTCAAATCCCTATAAATTAAGGGTGATGTAAATTTCCCTTTAATAAAAAGAGAATGGCTATTTCAAGACTGCTGAATCAGTCTGTTAGAGAGATATAAAATATATACACCTGAAATAGCTGACGTTTTTGTTCATCAACTAAGCCAGCACAACCATTTATACTTTAGTTGTATTTGACCTATTACTAAAAGAGGAATACTACTGATTTTTTAATAAAGCTAGTTTATAAGAAATCAACTCTTAACTCGCATATTTAAGTAACTAAAGCAGAAAGTATATGAACTTTTAATAAAACCTGAGCTTTATGAAGTAGCTTCTGTAAATAAATACGTGTATACGTTCAGTAATAGATACTATTCGTTTATCTCCATACATCCTAAAGCCGCATCCCGCTCGTATCAGAGGAACCAGCCAGCAATCAAGTGATAATTTTTTGAGCTGTTGAGATTTTAAGCTTTACTATCCCACCTGAAACTTTCAGAGCATCTGGAGATTCTTACAAGTTAGACTAGACTTCTCTAGTTAGGAATAACGATACCCACGCCCCTATTTTTCTGGAAATATATGGAATTTAAAATCTTCAAATATCCTTTCGCACTCATGCTAGCCAGCTTCAGTCTTTTGCAGACAGCTGATGCTCAAACTCCTGTAGCTGAAATCTCCAAGTTATCTCAAGAAGTTTCAGTACTTCGGAAACAAGGTCCAAGCGGGTTACAACTATTTCTCAAATCTCATAGGAATACGCTAGATATTAATTCTTCAGATGCAGTTCTACCTTCTTCTGCACTCCGGGTAGCTTTAGACGAACTCTGTCAACAACGAGATTGTTATGCCTCTCGCCTGTACTGGTACACTGACATAGAACAAGCCAAAGCTGCTGCTAGAACTAGTGGTAAACCTATTTTATCTCTGCGTTTGCTGGGCAGACTGGATCAGGATTTGAGTTGTGCCAATAGTAGGTTTTTCAGGGTAGCGCTGTATCCGAATGGTGAAATTTCTAAGCTCCTTCAAGACCACTTTATCTTGCACTGGCAATCGGTGCGCCCTGTACCTAAAGTAACGATTGATTTTGGCGACGGACGCAAGTTGGAACGGACTATTACAGGTAATAGCATTCACTATATATTAGATGCATCGGGTCGTCCAATCGACGCAATTCCAGGATTATATAGTCCCAGAGAATTTTTACGTCAGTTACAGCAGGCTGAAGTAGCGGTAAAAGATTATAGTAAACTTGCAAAAAGCGATCGCGGGGCTTTTTTAAGAAAATACCACAGCGATCGTTTAAACTCTATCCAAGCCCAATGGGTTGCAGATTTATCCCGCCTGGGTATCCAGTCTCCCCCTAAGTTGGTGAAAGTTCCGAGCAATCCCAGTCAGCCACCTACAGCAGAAAGAGCAAGTTCTTTAGCAGTTTCTAAGATGAGAGTTGAAACGCCAATGCTGAGTGCTTTTCAGTCTGATGCTGAACGGAATCAAAATGCTTTAGCTGAAATTACCGACCAGGAAGTTTGGAACAAAATCGCTCAACTCTATGCCGCTGATGTCAAGCTAGATCAAAATAGCATCTCTTTGATCAGAGCTAAAAAGTCTCAGCCTGTCAACACGAAAGAAGATAATTTGCCGATCATAGTGAAAAAATTTGAAACCACAATGGCTTTAGATACAGTCAGAAATGAATATATGCTACACAGCCAAATTCATCAATGGTTTATGCAAGGAAAGCAAACAAGCAGTGTGGAAGCCCTAAATGAGCAAGTATACGCCCAACTATTTTTAACTCCTAGTTTTGACCCCTGGTTAGGGCTTTTCCCCAGCGATAGCTACAGCGCTATTGATAATGATGGCATCCGTTAAGTTAATACAGCAGATTTTAGGTATTTACACCACAACTGAGACGAGGAGTTGAGAATAGGACAGTGCAGTTCAATTACTTGAAAAGCGCTGTAAATTGAAGCAAATAAAAGGGAGTGACGAGATTTTATAGTATTGACACCTCACCCATCACTCCTTATAACTTGCGCGTTGATTAGCTGTTACGCATTGTTAAATTACATCAGCTGACTGCTTCATTTATCCTCTAACTAAAGAGGCGGATAATTGTTAAGTTGTTATGTGATTTCCTATACGTCTATTTTTAATTTACCAAACAGAATCCAGTAATTAGAATTCCGTTTGGTATTTTATATGACTAGCAAACTTCAGTTTTCCTTTGCCTATGCTAGAGAATTCCATAATTGATTTTAAGAGCGAAAGACTTTGATTCCCTACTTTTTACAGAAGTTGGAAATCTTGTTGTGAAATTTGTTACCAATAAATGTATTCATAAGCACAAATAAACTTAACTTAGATTATATGTCTTTGGTGGTGGTGGCTTGATTCTTGTGATGGAAGTTAGGGAAAATATTATGAGTTATTCTAGCTAATATTGAAAATAATTATCATTAATACTAAATCATTCATTGGGGGAATGACAAAGTGGCTTAAACAATAGCGAGAAATTCAGCTTGAGAACGGGTTTTTTCTGGTTATGCTGTCTTATCTAAGTTTGTCTACTAGTCACAATTTTTACTGGTTTATTAGTTTGGTTATAAATGAGCCTAATCTTAGTTCAGCAAGTTAGGCGCTCCTATTGGCTGATTTTACCGAATTGTCCGACCAAAGGTAGACGTAATAACTATCAAAATACCGTAGGCTTGATGTAATAAAGTATTCAAGCATCTATAAGTATTAATAGACACTCCATAATTTCTTACCTAGTAGATTTTTTTTGCTCAACCTCTGCAAACAAGTAGCGGCAATTTAAGGTGAACATAGAAAAATTTATCCAACGTACAGAAATATTACACAAGCGTTTAGCAGATTTATACCAAACTGCTAGTGTATTACCTTGGATTCCACCGGATCTACTGCCGCAAGCTTTAAAGGAACTCTATAACACCTTAAAGATAGTACAGTTAGCGGCACAAGAACTGTATCAGCAAAATGAGGAACTATTAGAAACACGAAATAGGCTAGAAGCAGAACGCCAACACTACCAAGATTTATTCGAGTTTGCGCCGGACGGCTATTTAGTGACTAATACAGAAGGAATCATTCAAGAAGCTAACCATACCGCAGCGAGGTTACTCAATGTTTCAAAGCATTTTTTGGTGGGTAAACCAATGATGAACTTTGTTTCTCTAGGAGAACGTCAACAGGTTCGGTGCGAACTCATCCAATTATCTGAATCAGACAGAGTTGAAGAGTTATTGGTAAGCTTGCAAAAACGTCATGGTGAGTCCTTTGATGCAGCTTTGACAGTAACAGTTGTCCGCAATCAGCAAGGTAAGGCAATCTCTCTGCGCTGGATGGTGCGTAATATTAGTGACCGTCAGTATTTAGAATCAGGAACAGTCAAGAATGACGACAACTTGTTTAACGATGGTCAAGTGCATAAATATTCTAAAGGAGAAACTATTCCCCTCAATCCACTAGTAATTTGGTATGTTTCTCTGGGTTTGGTCAAACTCAGTACTTACTGTGAAACGGGTGAAGAAGTGTTGATAGGATTGGCAACAGCAGGAATGGTTTTTGGCTCTAGTTTGACTTCTTTAAATATCTACCAAGCAACAGCCTTATCTGATGTTAAGTTGGTATCAATTTACGCGGCAGAGATAGAGGCTTCTCCAAATCTGAGCCATACGCTTTTACCAAAAATCAATCAGAGGTTACGGCAAACAGAATCTTTTTTAGCTATTTCTGGAAGGCGAAGAGTACAAGAGCGCTTGCACTATCTATTAGAACTTTTGAAACGAGAAGTGGGTGAAACTGTGTCGGAGGGAACTCGCCTAAGTGTTCGCTTTACTCACGAAGATATTGCTAGCGCCTGTTGTACTACCAGGGTAACAATTACACGATTGATGGGTAAATTACAAGAAGAAGGTATTATCAGTTTTGACTCAAAAAAACACATCATCTTGAAAGATTTCCATTAATTACAGATGGGTATCTGGTGAGAAAAGATGACCTAAATGTACACAAAATAATGTATATGTGATTTAATACGCATTTCTAAAATCACTATGCCTAGGTTGGGCTACGCCTACGCAGTATGTCAAAGCAGCTATGCACACACTTGGCAACACAACTCTATCATCGGAATACATCTTAGCACTAGACTTAGGTACAACAGGCAACCGCGCTTTTGTGTTTAACGCAGATGGCAAGATTGTTGGGCAGGCATACAAAGAATTAACTCAGTATTATCCTCAGCCCGGATGGTTAGAACACGATGCTCAACAAATCTGGGAAGATACGTGTTGGGTAATAAAAAAGGCAATTGAGAATGCTCAGATTGTTCCATCAACGATCGCAGCATTGGGACTAACTGTACAGCGTGAAACCTGCTTGATTTGGGACAAAACTACTGGTCAACCACTCCATAGAGCGATCGTTTGGCAAGATCGTCGCACTGCTCCTCTTTGTCACGAGTTAAAAGAGCAAGGCTATGCTGATGAAATTTACGATCGCACTGGATTAATCATTGATGCCTATTTCTCTGCTACCAAACTTAGGTGGCTATTAGATAAGTTTACGGATGTTGACCTAAACAATGTTTTAGCAGGTACTATTGATACCTGGGTGCTGTGGAATCTCACAGGTGGAAAAGTCCATGCTACTGACCACAGCAACGCTAGCCGGACAATGTTGATGAATCTCAAAACCTGTGATTGGGATGAGAATTTACTAAATCTGTTTCAAATTCCGGCTCATATTTTGCCCCAGATTCAGCCTAGTTTAGGAGTATTTGGAGTTACTGATGCGGCTTTGTTGGGTGCTGAAATTCCGATTACTGCGATCTTGGGGGATCAACAAGCAGCTCTATTTGGTCATGGTTGCGATCGTCCCGGTTTGATGAAATGTACTTACGGAACTGGTAGCTTTTTGGTAGCTCACACAGGCGCTCGAATTGTGCGCTCGCACCATCAACTTATTTCTACGGTGGCATGGACACAATCAAATCCAAATGGAGCATTGGATATAGGCTATGCCTTAGAAGGTAGTATGTTTACTAGCGGAGCTTGTATTCAATGGTTGCGCGATCGCCTCAAGCTGATTAAAACTGCTGCTGAAAGTGAAACGATGGCAAATCAGGTGACAGATAATGGCGGAGTCTACTTTGTGCCTGCATTTAGTGGACTGGGCGCACCATATTGGGATATGAGTGCTAGGGGAGCCTTTTTCGGCATTACCGCCAGTGTCCAACCAGAGCATCTAGTACGCGCCGTGTTGGAAGCGATCGCGTATCAAGTTTTGGAAGTAGTACAGGCAATTAATTCATCTAGCAGTACTCCAGTTGGTCGATTAACCGTAGATGGTGGTGCTTGCGAAAATAATTTTTTGATGCAATTTCAGGCTGATGTATTAGGTATTCCAGTTGAACGTCCGATAATGCGCGATACGACCGTTCAGGGTGCAGCATTTGCAGCAGGTTTAGCTATAGAATTTTGGGAGAGCTACGAAGCGCTGGTGCAGCAACGGCAAATTGAGCGTGTGTTTGAACCGAGGAGCGATAGGCCATTATCTAACTTTGATACTTGGCAAAAAGCAGTGAAACGCACTCTGGCTTGGGAGGAGTAAATGCTTACTGCTCAGGCAAAACTTCAACTGAATGGTTACTAAAATTTTGTTCCAGATAACGTGGATCGCGCACTCCTAGGTGCAAAACTAGTGCTGTAACTAATCCACCTATAGCTGCCACCAAGAAGGCAGTTCTATAGTCAATATTATCCACTATCCATCCACCTAAAAGGGGAGCAAGCATTGTGGCAGGGGCAACAAGGGTATTACCAAGACCAATATAGGCTGGTCGTTGACGCTGATTACCAAACTCTAAGGTCATTACCGCAGCAATATTTTGCAGAGCGCTCATACCTATTCCCGCTCCTATAAATACCAAGTAAAAACAGTTTATATTTGTTGCTAGCCCAGCTAGAACCGAACTGAAAGCACAAACAACAGAACCAACTTCCAAGACCAACTTGTTACCCCAGCGATCGCCTACCCAACCCAAAACCAATCCAGCAATAGTTTGCGTTCCCATCAGCACGCCAGTAATTAATCCAATAGATGCTTCTCCCATACCTTGATGGTGTACGGCATAGAGGGTATAGAAGGGAAGTGGCATTAAGGCTAATTGTGAAAGCATACGTGCGACCACAAAGTAACGGAAATTCTTATCGCACCGGAGAATCACATTAAGACTGGCCCAAAATTCACGTCTAGTTTCAATAGTCGATAATGATTTGTTTACTGGCTCTCGCGTCCTAGACATAAAAAACCAAGATAGAGCCATCGCAAGGCTGGCACACAAAAAACAGAGAACAAAGTTAAATGGCTGGGCAATTTGCTTGAGCAGTAAACCAGCACTCAAAGCACCAATAATACTCATTAGATTAGCAGCCGCAGCTAAAGCACCGTAAAAAATGCCAAGCCTTCCCGATGGAACAATTTTAGCAACCATACTTTGCCAAGCAGGAGCGCTAAATCCGCTACCTAGTCCCTGCCAAATGAGGATGGCGAATGTCAAATATAAGATAGTTTGGTGATTGAGTTGTAGCTCTAACAAAGCAACCAGTGCTAATCCTAAAAAAGGAAGTTTCTGGTGAATTGTCAACCACATTACAGTTGGTTTGTAATACTGTAATCGAGCTATTCTATCAGCTGTTAATAGCTGAGGTAGTTGCCAACCTAAACGCGGAATAGCTGGGATCAGACCAATGAGCAATGCAGAATTGGTTAAACCACTAACAAATAGAGGAATAATCGTGATATAAGAGGCAAAACCAGCTCCTAAACCAAAAAATGCACTTTCAACAACATTGACCGTTAAGTTATGACGAAGGTCTTTTTGAATTTTAGAGTTAGGCATTTTTATAGATACTGCAAGTGTAGGTAAGTTTTTATTCCATACCAAAATCCGGCTTGAAAAATCCGCATTTAGAATGTTAAAAATTGGGAAAATAAAGCTATGAAAAATCTATCTCTCAGTTGAAAGAGCGACAAATACCTGTGTTATTTATTACTGTTTTAATTTAGATTCTTTCGGTTATTGTTTCTCTAAAATAGAATAAATACTTTTAAGGTTTCTAGTTTTTTACTCACGGGTTATTTTGGTAAACTGGGACAGTATTTTAAACAGGTTTATGTTCTTTTCTTAAGCGCTTAGTAAGTGCTAAGTACCGAACAAAAATCTGAGTTCCATAGATTGTTCCCAGATGCCGCACTTAAATCATCAATTGGAAAATATTTTTGTAAAAAATCTCAAATTATGAATCTGCAAGGTTTTTGGCAATTTACACTCCAACAATTTGGAACAAATACTGTAAACCGCGATTGTACTGAGAGATAGCAAGAATAAGTCAGGTATTCTCCAGGTGTATTTAGCAGTAAGATCAGGACAAAGTAGAACTTGGAAACAGCTCGTCAAAGCGTTGAATAGCAAGCTTGGTAAGCTGAAAGCCTTGCATAAAGAAGGCTTTTGGGAATTATTCCTGGTGAAGATGAAGAATACGCCAAGTTGAGGTGGTATTCATACGTGCGATCGCAGAAGATAGAAAGCGATAAAATACTGGTGTAAAGCCCAAGTAGGGGAAGAAAGCGTGACTTGTTAATGCCAAGTCTGCGGAGTTTTTCAGTCGGTAATTATCTAATTTTTTACCACCTTATAAATTAAAGGGTTGAAACCATCCGTTTTCCGCATAGGACAAGAGATATTTAAAGCCTTTTTGAAGATCCTTCAGAAGGTGCAGAGTAAACAGTTGCGAGTCAGAGTTCCCCAGAACTATTGCGTGGTAAGTTTGATTTGGGGTGTAAATTCCCATCTTGAACTTTGATAACTGATAGCTGTTTTAAAATACTACTGACATCTAAGGATACTCCCCGCATGATTACTAAACCTAAGATTTTCATTGATGGCGAATCAGGAACCACAGGCTTACAAATTTATTCACGTCTCAATCAACGGGATGATATCGAGTTAGTTAGCATTGAGGCATCTAAACGTAAAGATGCAAGTGAGCGAGCTAAACTAATTAATGCCGTCGATGTTGTTATTCTCTGCCTACCTGATGATGCAGCCCGCGAAGCTGTTAGCTTAGTAAGTAGTACTACGGTTAAAATCCTTGATGCTAGTAGTGCCCATCGGACAGCTAATGGCTGGATATATGGGTTCCCCGAACTCAATCCAGGACAGCGAGAGAAAATCGCCAGCGCTCAGTTTGTCAGCAATCCAGGCTGTTATCCCACAGGATTTTTAGCCTGTATCCGTCCGTTGATTGCTAAGGGACTTTTAAAAAGTAATTTTCCCATCACCGTGAATGCAGTATCAGGTTACTCTGGTGGCGGAAAGAATCTTATCAAACAATACCATACCTTCCATGAACAGCAAGCCGGGGGCGAGTCACTATATCCTTATGGAATCTACGGTTTGCAGTTTGGACATAAGCATGTCAAGGAAATGCATTATTATTCAGGGTTAGCATCGCCGCCACTATTTGTACCTTCAGTAGGGGATTTTGAGCAAGGGATGCTAGTTCAAGTGCCTTTGCCGTTAGGAACTTTGGATAATCCACCATCAGGTGAGGTAATCTATGAAGCGATCGCTGATTACTACCAAGGTGAAAAATTTGTGCAGGTTGCTCCATTCCAAGATTCTACTCTGCTGCGAGACGGAATATTTTTGGATGCGATGTCTACGACGGGCTACGCCTACGCAGTGAACGGCACTAATATTGTTCAGGTTTTTGTATTCGCCAATGACACCACCAAAGAAGCATTGCTAGTTGCTCGTCTCGACAACTTGGGCAAAGGCGCATCAGGATCTGCAATCCAAAACCTAAACATCATGCTGGGCTTTCCAGAAGAATTGGGATTGTTATAAAAAAATTGGGAATTGGGAATTGGGAATTGGGAATTGGGAAGAAGCAAGGGAGCAGGGAAATTAGTTTTCCCCTCTGCCTCTTTTCAATGACCAATGCCCAATGCCGATTATTTTGATTCTTTTTTCAGTTCATTAAGTAATTGGATTACATGATCTTCAAAACCTTTATTTCGGTTTTGAACTGATTCAACCAAAGGTTTATCAAAAAGATTAATAGCATATTTACCTAATTGAATACCTAAAGGTTTTAAATGCCCACCTTCAAGAGTTTGCAGAAATTTTTGAGGTGGTTTTTTAAGAATATCAGTAAACCATTCACAGGTTAGTTTAGCAATGTTGTCAGACTGGAAGCAGACTAAACCCATAATATTAAATAGCCCACTATCCTTGATTAAATTCTTGGTTTCTTCAGGAGTTGGTTTCACACCCCAACCAAGATTATCAATGATATTCGCTAAAAATTGAGGGCGGATTGCGCTGGCTGTATCGCTAATATCAGGCGCTAAGAGGATAGAAACTTGCCCTTTAATAAATACACTATTAATTTTAACTTCCCGATTTACATAAGTGCAAATTAGTTTCTGATCTTCTGCAATTTTTCGTTGAAGCTCCTCAAAGAGAATATTAATATCTGCAATAACAGTTTCTATCTGTGACTCATTTGAAGTATAAGCTAGCAGATTCCGAATAAACTTTTCCCTTTCTTGAGGCTCTGGAGGTAAAGCAGTAAATCCTTCTAACAAGGAAATATATTTACAGCCAAGGCTATGTCCAATCCAAGAAAAGTTTTTATCATCTAGATAGGCTTCATAATCATATCCTTCAACAGTTGCCATCCTCACAAGCTCTGGCAGAATTTCATACTGCTCTCTCATGAGAAAACCCGCTTCTACATAATGGTCAAACGTAAAATTAAACGGTAAAAGAATAATAGTATATCCCTGCTCAAATAGAGATTGAAGCAGATGGCGATAAAAAAGCATGGGTGCAAATGTACCAAAGAAAGCCCCTGCAACAAATTGAATTACTCCTTTAGGCTGTGGATGCAGAGCAACCCAACTGTGAGAAACGGGTTTAAATCTCAGTTTTAAATTTGTATTGACCATGATTTAGCAATGAGTCTATCTGATTTTGGTAACTGTATGCTTAATCTCCAAACTGAAGTTGCTGCTTTTCGGATTATTTAAAAGATATTTTTCCAAAACTGGGATGCTCATCTCAACCAATAAACTTTACTTATATGGATTCAAAGAGCTGGCATATTCACTTTAAGTATAAATACTTAGATTACCAAATTCAATTGACTGAAGTTCAAGCAGCCATCTAAATTTATTCTGGTATGAAAAAATTGGTATTCCAGTTAACACGCAATAAAATTTGATACATGGTTAAATTAAATACTAAAGTTCCAAAACGCCGGAAATATCTATATTTGGAGATGTAGGCAGATGGTTTTACCTAAGATACATAAGAGTTTTCTGATAATAGCTACCGTTACACTCATTACAGTATTGGCAGTTTCAGGATTTGCTAAGACCAAACCTCAACACAATGTAATAATTTTTATTACAGATGGATTGCGACCTAGTAAAGTTAATGCTCAGGAAACTCCTAATCTTCATCAAATTCGCCAACAAGGTGTGAGTTTTGTCAATAGTCATTCGCTGTTTCCTACTTTTACTACCGCTAATGCTTCTGCGATCGCAACTGGACATTATCTCGGTGATACTGGTAATTTTAGCAATACAATTAATGTTGGCTTTTCTGTCAAAAGCGCCAGTAACAGCCCCGTTCCTTTCTTAGAAAAAATGCTGTTTTGGGGGAAATTAGCCAACACTTTGATGGTAATTACTTAAAGAAGAAAGCCTATTTAGATGCTGCACATGAAGCTGGGTTTAGTACTGCCGCCGTTGGCAGGATTGGGACAGTATTAATTCAAGATATTACTCAAAGACCTGGTAAATCCACAATTATAATTGATGATGCCACCGGGTCTCTAAGCTGATGTGGCTATTACCTTAGCTAAGATTTTAAATTTGAATATTCCCCATCAATAAGAACTTATAGGTCTTGTTTCAATACGGTTCGGATAAGCATTTTTCACTTTCCTTGTGGTCTGGGTAAAGGGTAAGGGGTAAAGGGGAAAGGATGTATTCAAAACCTTTACCCTTTAACCGAACCGTATTGGGTCGTGTTTTACATGAATCTTTGGTCAAAGGAGTCAAAAAAGTTACTTTTAAAGCTAATACTTTGACATCCCAACTAAATACTAATGGATTAAAAACGATCCTGAAGTATCAAACTGTTGGCTCAACTCGATATTTTGACGTTGGAGGTTTTCCTCTTGGACGCTTGGTTTAGCAAAATAGTACGCCATTGCTATATTTAACTCTTTGAAACTCTCAAAATTATTTCATTCCCAGAAACTAAAGAAAATGTAGCAATCAACATCAGTAAGTGTCTTCTTGAGAGCTTCTCAACAACACTAACTTTCCCCTACAGTCTGATTCTTCAAAGCTAGTTACAACGCGCTTTGAAGTGATTAGCATCACCATTTTTTTGTTCATACTGTTGACATAGTTGATGACTAAAGGTTATAAAAATTTAAAGAAAAATAAATCAGTCTGCCTAATCCACTATATTCCCAACAAACATTTGTAAAGGGTAAACCGGAGCGGAGGAACCAAACCTGGGGCGTATTTTGAAGAAAGTTAGTAGTTAATAGTGAGGAGTTAAAAGTTACTAAACTCATAACTCATAACTTTCTTAAGAAGGACATCTCTCAGTCCTAGCCCGTCAGCTAACTTCGTCGGCATTGAGAAGAGACTGAACGAGCAGCATTCTTAACAAGTAATGCCTTGTTCTCGTCAGTGTCCTTTGGCTGGTAACTTTGCGGTTCGTTGTGCCTGCCCTCGGCCTTGAGAGAGGATAATAATATCTTGATTTCTGGCGTTTGAGGCAGGATTATTTACCTTGAGGTGAAAATCAGCTATGTTCCAGAATAAGAAACATCGCATTGCCCTAATTTCTGTTGATGGCGACCCGGCGGTTGAAATTGGTCAAGAAGAAGCTGGGGGTCAAAATGTTTATGTGCGTCAAGTAGGTTATGCCTTAGCCCAGCAAGGTTGGCAAGTAGATATGTTCACTCGTCGTAGTAATCCTGAACAATCTGCGATCGCTCAACATAGTCCAAACTGTCGTACTATTCGGTTAAAAGCTGGCCCAGCTGAGTTTATCGGGCGAGATAACTTGTTTGGCCATTTACCTGAATTCATCG
Organism: Nostoc sp. LEGE 12447; assembly: GCF_015206985.1. NCBI lineage: Bacteria > Bacillati > Cyanobacteriota > Cyanophyceae > Nostocales > Nostocaceae > Nostoc > Nostoc sp. LEGE 12447. Next base: position 65,445 of record NZ_JADEXT010000011.1, read on the forward strand.
AAGAATTCCAGAAATTTCAGCAGCGCCAAGGGTTTCATTACTCCTTAATTCATACCAACTACTGGTTATCATCTTGGGTGGGTATGGAGTTGAAAAAACAGCAACCCCTGATTCAGGTACATACCTACCACTCTTTAGGAGCCGTTAAATACAGAAGTATTGGTGATGTTCCTGTAATTGCAGCCCAGCGATTAGCTGTAGAAAAAGCCTGCTTGGAAACTATAGACTGTGTAGTTGCAACCAGTCCACAAGAACAGAAACACATGCGGGTACTCGTTTCTAGCAAAGGGAACATTGAAATGATTCCCTGTGGCACTGATACTGACAAATTTGGGGGAATTCAGCGAACTACGGCGCGAGAAAAGTTGGGAATTGCCCCAGATGCCAAAATGGTTCTCTATGTTGGTCGCTTTGACCGCCGCAAAGGTATTGAAACCTTGGTAAGAGCCGTTGCCAAGTCTAATTTAAGAGGTGAAGCTAACCTCCAGCTAGTAATTGGCGGTGGTAGCCGTCCCGGTCAGAGTGATGGAATAGAACGCGATCGCATTGCTACCATAGTGAATGAACTCGGATTAGAAAATTGTACAACCTTTGCTGGTCGCCTAGATGAAACTGTTCTCCCCTTCTACTACGCCGCTGCTGATGTCTGCGTAGTCCCCAGCCACTATGAACCTTTTGGTTTAGTTGCTATTGAGGCAATGGCTAGTCAGACACCAGTCATAGCTAGTGATGTTGGCGGGTTGCAGTTTACTGTTGTACCAGAAGTTACAGGATTACTTGCACCTCCTAAAGATGAAGTCGCTTTTGCTACTGCTATAGACCGCATTCTTACTAATCCAGCTTGGCGAGACCAGTTAGGTGAAGCGGCTCGACAACGGACAGAAATCGCCTTTAGTTGGTACAGTGTCGGATTCCGACTGACTCAACTTTACACTCGTTTGTTGGCTCAAACTGCACCCAATACCCAACTCCGAATTGCAGCTTAATTTTTACAGCTTTATGCGCGGAACTAATATCATCAGAGTTATTTTGCCGCGCACAAATAGCCAACGACAAACTACTCAACCTAGTTAATTAGGAAGTCAGAATTATGTTGCATATCGGGGATTATGCTTTGCATCAAAGAACAGGGCAAATTGGTCAAGTTTTCGGTTATGGGCATGAGGTAATGGATGGAGTGTACATAACCACCCTCAAAGTCAGAGTGAGCAAGCATAAAGGAACTCGTCGTCAAAGCAGATTTCTCGAAGATGCTTACTCCAGATGGATACTGGCAGAGGCAAAATAAGGGACTTAGAGTAAAAAAACATCTCATCTCCAGGAAGCACAACTGTGCATCCCTACAAATAATTTGGGATAATTTATTTTTTGGAAGTCCTTAAACTAATAGATTTGTTTTTCTATTAAACGCAGAAAAACAAATCTATTAGTCTATCAAGCCAACAATACTTGGTGAGGCACTTCTTAAAATCTCTTTTTGTCAATTTAATTGGCTGCGGTTTTGGCAGCATTTTGAAGATAGCGGGGAAAGTTCAGTGAACTTTCCCCGCTTCAGTTTAGCTAAAGACTTTTTTTGTCACATTAACTTAATCAATAAATCAAAACAAGCATTGCCCGATTTAGGATTGCAGGCAGCGATTTGTGCGTAATAAAGCTTGTACAATTATCAAGGTGGTTTTTACTGCCGGAATATTTCTCAGGTGTAAAATTTATCGACAGCAAAATTTTTCTACTTTGTATTTTTCCATGCTTCACTTGTGGCAAAAATTACCCAAGTTAAGCACTTCTATATTGCAATAGATAACTTTTACCCTTATGACTGGAGAGCAAAATCTTGGGAATAGAACTACGCAGTTTCGTATTTCTCGACAACCTGCAACCTCAACATGCAGCATATATGGGAACAGTAGCCCAAGGCTTCTTACCATTACCAGGGGATACATCACTGTGGATTGAAATCTCTCCTGGTATCGAAATTAATAAGATTACGGATATAGCTCTGAAATCTGCCTCTGTCCGTCCGGGAGTACAGGTAGTTGAACGACTATACGGACTATTGGAAGTTCATTCTAGCTCCCAAGGGGAAACGCGAGCTGCTGGTCAAGCCATTTTAGCGGCACTAGGAGTCAAAAGAGAGGAATGTCTGAAACCGCGTGTTATTTCCAGTCAGATTATCCGCAACATCGATGCTTATCAAACACAACTGATTAATCGCACGCGCCGGGGACAGCTACTACTAGCAGGACAAACACTATATGTATTAGAAGTGGAACCTGCTGCTTACGCCGCACTCGCTGCCAATGAAGCCGAGAAAGCGGCGAGGATTAACATTCTTGAAGTTCAAGCTGTAGGTAGCTTTGGACGACTTTACTTAGGTGGGCAAGAACAGGATATTCTAGCAGGTGCGGCGGGAGCTTTAACGGCCATTGAAAATGTAGCTGGCCGAGCAAATCCTCTAGGTGGTCGTCAGGAGTAAAGGAAAGAAAATGGCAAATCGAGAGCATCTAGCTTTACTCAAAGCAGGTGCAGTGACATGGATTGAGTGGAGAAAGAAAAATCCTCAGATTGAACCAGACCTCAGTGCTGCAAATCTGCAAGGGCATAACCTCAGAGGCGGAAACCTCCAGGGGGTAAATTTGAGAAAGGTAGATTTAGGTAATGCTTTACTGGTGCGAGCAAACCTCAGTGGTGCTGACCTCAGTAGTGCCAACCTCAGCAAAGCCTTTCTCATTGAAGCTAACTTGAGTGATGCTAGCTTGAGTGTTGCTAACTTGAGTGGTGCTATACTTACGCAGGCAGATTTGAGTCAGGCTAATTTGATTGGAGCCGATTTGAGTGAGGCGAATCTGAGAGGCGCTGCGATCGCTCATGCTAATCTAATTGGAACTGACCTAAGAGGCGCAAACTTGAGAGATGCCGATTTAGGTGCAGCGAAGCTAATAAGGGCAAATCTATCTTTTGCCAACCTGATTGAAGCTAACTTGATTGAGGCTGACCTCAGCGAGGCAAGTTTGTACGAAGCGGAAGTATTGGGGGCTTATCTTTATAAAACTGACTTATACAAAGCTAATTTGAATAAGGCTCGCTTCAGTGGTGCTTACCTGTTGCGGGCTAACTTAAGTGAAGCTGACTTGAGTCAAGCTGACTTGAGTTGGACTAACCTTAGAGGCGCGAATTTGGCAGGGGCAAATCTCAGAGGAGCCAACCTGAGAGGAGCCGACATGAGAGGAGCTAACCTCAGTGGCGTAAATCTTCAGGAGGCAATTATGCCTGACGCTTCAAAGCACGATTAGTTAGCCACAAAAGGTAATTGTGTTGATTATTACAAGGTTTGCGGTAAGCGTAAAGCTCAGTCACTTCAGTACTGAGATATCAGCGACGTGAGCATTCATCAAGGCAAATGAAAAATCCGGTTCCCTCCCCTTTACAAAGGGTTTGAGGCTCTATTGGGCGTAAGTCCTACTTTTTGAAGAAATCGCCGCTGTGAAAAGTCTCTTACCAGGAAATTTGCGATCGCTCTTGCACAACTCGCTGATATACTTCTTGAGTTTGCCTAGCTAATTTCGGCCAGCTAAAGCGCCGCTCTAAATCCTCATAAGCGTTATCCACTAGCCATTGTCGATAACCTGGATTTTTCAATACTTCCAAAATTCCCCAAGCTAAAGAGTCGGAATTGTTCACCCAAGTAACAATGCCTGTTTTTGTATGTTGCACTACTTCGGGAAAACCACCTGTATCGGAAACCACTACAGGCACGCGAGAAGCAAAGCTTTCTAAAGCTACAATTCCAAAGGGTTCGTAAAGACTAGGAAAAACGGCACAGTCAGCAACAGTTTGGAATTTATCTAAGTAATCATCAGAGAGAAAACCTGTAAAATAGCAATGATGCCAAATTCCCAAATCCCAGGTTTGGCGTTTGAGATGGTCAGTATTTCCACCACCAACGATGACAAATTTAACGTTACCTCCCATTTCCGAAAGGATTTTGGGTGCAGCATTAAGTAATATAGGTACACCTTTTTCGTATGTCATGCGACCGAGGTAGTAAACGATTTTCTCATTGTCTGTAGCAAATTGGCGGCGAAAATCTAGTGCATGAAAATCTACGTGATGCTGTTTCTTTTCGGCTCTGATACCGTTATAGATAACATCAATTTTGTCCCAAGGACTGTGTAATGCTCGTTCTACCTCTTGGCGCATATAGTCGCTACAAACAATAATTCGCCAAGCATTGTAAGCCAGCAAAGTTTCTTTGCCATTTATATAGCCTTGAACCTCTGTATGAATACCGTTATAGCGTCCGTATTCTGTAGCATGAATTGTGGCAATTAGTGGTATTTTAAAATTATGCTTGAGAGCGATCGCAGCATCTCCAACTAACCAATCGTGGGCATGAATTAAATCAAAGGGCCCTTCCTCCAAGATCAACTTACCACCGTGATCTCCCATACTCAAGTTGAGATTCACTACCCAGTGGAAAAAGTCGTTACTATAAGCCACAGGCACCCGATGTACCTTTACTCCTTCAACCACCTCATACATCGATGCGTGACCAAACTCCGCCGTAATCAGGTGGACTTCATGTCCTAGCTTTACCAGTTCCGGGTACAATTCCGCTACATGTCGCGCAATTCCCCCAACAATCCTTGGCGGAAACTCCCAACTCAATACCAATATCTTCATCTGTTAGACTCCCCGACACTTTACAAATATCTAAACAACTACATTTACCTAAAAATACAAGTCTGGCGAATGCAGTGAGTACTTTTACTAAATTTTTAGATTTTTTAACAGTTATTTTGTTAAAGTTTATCAAAGGTTATCAACTGTGTGCTATCGATAGGAAGCAATGTATAATACTAATTCGTAATTTAAAACACTTGAGTGCCCGTTTTGTAACTCAGGCTTTAAGAAGGGGTAACGACGCAAACAGTATGAACTCGATCGCGCCCTTGCTGTTTAGCTATATAGAGTGATTTGTCCGCAGCATTAATCAAGTCTTGCGGCGAAGTTTCGGAATTTGGCACAATGCTGGCAACACCTAGACTAACAGTAACGCGATCGCACACACTAGATTGAGCATGGGGAATGGTCAAGTCCGAGACTGCTTGTCGAATAGTTTGAGCTACAGAAATTGCTCCTTCAATCTCTGTACTAGGCAGAATCACAGCAAATTCTTCGCCGCCGTAACGAGCTACTAAATCGGCTGGACGCTTAATAACACTTTTAAGCGCACTCCCCAATTGCCGTAAACAATCATCTCCTGCTAAATGCCCGTAAGTATCGTTGTAGCGTTTAAAAAAATCGACATCGAACAAGATTAAAGACAACGGTATTTGCTCGCGTTTGAGTCGATGCCACTCATTCTCAAGATACTGATCGAATCGGCGACGATTGGCTATTTGAGTCAAACCATCTAAAGTGGCCAATCTTTGCAGTTCTTCATTGGCAGCTTGTAATTGCTGGTAGAGTACTGATTGATGAATAGCGATCGCTACCTGACTGGCTAACTGCTGCAACAAATTAACTTCAAATGCTTGCCAGTAACGAGGTGCGCTACACTGATGAGCAATGAGTAAACCCCACAGATGCTCCCCATTCAAAATCGGTACTACCATCGCAGCCTTGATTTGATAGAGTTGCAATAACTCAAAAACATCGGCTGAAAGATCAGACTCCTGAATATTATGCAGGACTGTAGGTAATCCCTGGTAATAGTAGCTAAAATCTCGTGTTCTCGAAAATGGGTGCAGTGTCTGCTCTAATCTCTGCGGGTAGTCATCACTCAGCGATTCTGCCGCGAAATAGCCATTTCCGTCAGATTCCAACTGGTAGATAGCGACGGAATCTGAACCCAAACATTCTCGAATACTGTTGACTGTTGTATTTAAAACCTCCTCCAAATTCAGTGATTGCCGAATCTGTTGAGTTACTTCAGTAATTAGCCGTTCCCCCTCTGCCTGTTGTCGCAGTAATCCTTCAGCTTGTTTGCGAGTGCTAATATCTTCTACCGAGCCAAGAATCTGTATCGGAGTGCCGCTAGCATCTCTGGCAAATACGACTTCTCGTGTATTCAGCCAAAGCCACTCCCCATTTTTATGTCGGAATCGGTATTCGGTGGAAAGAACTTCGTTGTCGCTAAGGTTGACGAAGCGACTTGGTATGTCATAGCAGAGGTGTTGGTCGTCTGGATGAAAGCAATTCAGGAACCACTGCGGATCTGCGTTACAAAATTCCTCTGGAGAGTAGCCTAAAATACTAAGACTTTTTTGGTTAAGATAAATGCTTGTTCCTTTTAAGAGATCAAATAAATACAAAATATGCGGTACGGTATTAGCAACCTTTTGGAGAAAGTCTTGACTTGAGCGCAATGCTTCTTCAGCTTTTTGGCGTTCGCGCAGTGCGGCTTGATATTCACTAATATCTCGTCCCTCAGAAATAAGTAATGTTACACACCCTGTTTCATCGAGTATGGGACGTAGTGAAAAATCAATCGCGATCGCTTGATCGTCTCGATCCAAAACCTCAACTTCATAGCGAATAGATTCACCATTAGCAGCAGCTGCGATCGCAGTTTTTAATTGTGCTTGTGTCTCTGAAGAAATTGTCCACCATTTTGCCTCCCAAAATGGCTTACCGACTACTTCTTCTCGAGTAATCCCAGCAAAGTCCAGTGCTGTTTGGTTAGCCTCTAATACAATTCCATTGGGCTGAAGTAATCCGATAAACTGATTGGTTTGATTGAAAATCGCCCGGAATTTTTGCTCATTTTCACTTAATGCTTCTTCTACCTGTTTGCGGTCAGTAATATCTCGTCCAACAGATTGAAGTTCTACAAGAGTACCCTGGTCATCAAATATGCCTCGAATAATCCACTGCGTCCACCGCACGCCAAGGTTTGCTATGGCCCGATTTTCAATGGCAATCACGGGATTTTCGGAACTAATGGAATTTACCTGACTAAACACACGTTCCCGGTCTTCCTCAAACACAACAGGTTCGTAGTGTTGGGCAATAATCTCTTCTCGCTTGAGTCCAAAAAATCGACAGAAAGCTTCATTAACAAAAGTAACAATACCATCTGGTGAGCCTCTAGCAATCAGTTCCGTTTGATCTTCGAGGATGGCACGATAACGCGCTTCGCTCTCTTGCAATGCTGCTTCTGTCTGTTTGCGTTCGCTAATATCAAACACTAAACCCTGAAGTACCTGAGTTTGTCCATCCGCACAGAGAACAAGATTAGCTTGATCCCGCACCCAAATTGTTCTACCATCGCGCCTGATCATTCGATACTCGACCCTCAAAGGCTCTCCGGTGGTGATTGTCGTATTTACAGCTTGCCAATAGCGATCGCGATCGTCTGGATGAGTGTAATTTAACCAACTATTAAAAAAACTGTGATGCCAATTTTCGGGGGCAATGCCTAACAATTGTTGCAGTTGCGGACTAATATAAGCTTCTTGAGCAGTGATGTTAATCGGTAAAATATAAACAACGCCCGGAATTTGTTCTACCAGAGTGCGGTATTTTTGCTCTGCCTCAGAGAGTTCTTGGGCCTGCTTGCGACTCATGATGTTTTGAATTTCTACAATAAATATATATTTTGCTGTTAGAAATCCTGCATTAGAGGCACGCTCAAGGATTTTTGAGCCAATGGCTAGTTAGTCTCTGGCTTTCTGAAAGCTAAACCTACCAGCAGCAGGCTGAAACTCTTACGCTTGAGGCTGCTGTTGACAGCCTTTGTAATTAAAATTAACAGATATTGAAAAAGAATTCAGAATTCAGAATTCAGAACAAAAAATTTTGGTGGGGGACTGAAAATAGTAGATTCAGACGCTTTTGCTAGCTTGCTGCTTTGCAGGAGTATGCGGACTCGCTTTGCGTAGCGATATCCGCCATTCGGACTCAAATTCATTCTGACTTCTGACTTCTGACTCCTGACTCCTGAATTCTATTAGCTTTGATCCAAGCGCAGTACTGCCATAAAAGCTTCCTGGGGTACATCTACAGTACCTACAGATTTCATCCGCTTTTTACCTTTTGCTTGCTTCTGTAAAAGTTTCTTCTTCCGGCTGATGTCACCACCGTAGCATTTGGCTAGCACATCTTTCCGCAAGGCGGGGATGTGTTCGCTGGCGATAACTTTACTGCCAATAGATGCCTGAATTGGGACTTTGAATTGATGGCGGGGAATTAATTCTTTAAGTTTTTCTGCCATTGCCCGCCCAACGTTGTAAGCTTTGTCTCGATGCACAATCATCGCCAAGGAATCCACAGGATCGCCGTTAATCATGATATCCAGCTTCACCAGAGGGTTTTCACGGTAGCCAATGAGGTGATATTCCATACTAGCATAACCGCGTGATCGCGATTTCATCTGATCGAAAAAGTCAGTCACAACTTCCGCCAAGGGGAGTTCGTAAGTCAGAGTGGTTCGTCCTTGGGCGAGATATTTCATATCTTTAAAGATGCCCCGGCGATTTTGTGACAACTCCATCAAGCTGCCGACATAGGTTTCCGGCGTTATCATCTCTACTTGGACATAAGGTTCTTCAATTCTTTGGCGATCGTTGGGAGAAGGCAAACGGCTAGGATTATCGATGTAAAGTTCCTCTCCTTTGAGAGTAATCACCTTATAAACCACCGAGGGGGCTGTAATGATTAAATCGAGATTATACTCCCGCTCTAGGCGTTCCTGGACGATTTCCATGTGCAGCAAACCCAAAAACCCGCAACGGAAGCCAAACCCCATCGCGCTCGAAGTTTCTGGTTCGTAATGCAGAGCTGCGTCGTTGAGTTCCAGCTTTTCTAATGCTTCTCGCAAGTCTTCAAATTGGTCAGCATCAATGGGGAACATCCCACAATAAACCATTGGGTTCGCTTCTGCGTAACCTGGTAAGGGTGACTCAGCTTTTGCCTTACTAAGGGTAATTGTGTCACCCACCCGTGCATCAGCTACTGCTCTAATTGCCGCTCCCAAATAGCCTACTTCGCCAGCGTGGAGTTCTTCAACTTGCTTTTGAGTGGGAGAAAGAACACCTAACTCATCAATTTCAAATTCTTTACCGGATGCCATTAAATGAATGCGATCGCCTTTTCTGACAGTGCCATCCATCACCCGGAAATACACAATTACTCCTCGGTAACTGTCGTAATAGCTATCAAATATTAACGCTCGTAACCGTTCATTTATGGTATTGGGCGGTGGCGGTATCCGCTCCACAACTGCTTCTAAAATCTCATCAATACCAAGTCCTTCTTTAGCAGAAGCCAAAATTGCACCACTGCAATCTAGACCGATAATTTCTTCAATTTCGCCAATTACCCGTTCTGGTTCTGCCCCAGGTAAATCAATTTTATTCAAAACCGGAATAATTTCCAGGTTATTCTCTAAGGCTAAATAGACATTTGCCAAAGTTTGCGCCTCCACACCTTGGGAAGCATCTACTACCAATAGCGCTCCTTCACAAGCAACAAGAGAGCGGGAGACTTCATAAGAAAAATCCACGTGTCCAGGAGTATCAATTAAGTTCAGCACATACTGCTGACCATCCTTAGCTGTGTAGTTCATCCGGGCAGCTTGCAGCTTAATCGTAATGCCGCGCTCCCGTTCCAGATCCATGTTGTCGAGAAACTGTTCCTTCATCTTTCGGTCTTCAACAGTGCCAGTCGCTTGTAGCAAGCGATCGGCGAGGGTTGATTTCCCGTGGTCGATGTGAGCAATAATACAAAAATTGCGAATGCGAACTGCGGGAACGTCAGTCATATACTATCTTTGCCTTAGCAGCAACCAAAGTTAAAAGAGCAATTTACTTAATGTATTTTAATGCTTTCTTAGCCAAGACGCTCCGTTTTTAGTGCTGAGTTCCGAGTGCTGTTAGCGCATAGCTAGGGTTTAGCCCGTGCTGAGTTAGGAGTCAAAAGTTAAGAGTTAAAAGTTAGAAGTTAAAAGTTAGGAGTTAGGAGTTATTATTTTTCCCCTGCTCCCTGCTCCCCTACCCTCTTCACCCCATCTTTAACTTTCGATCTAAATAGGTGGACTTTTAAGAATATTATGAAAGTCTATTTGTCGCTGCTAGTATTCAACAGCTAGGAGCGTACAATAAATGTAAATAAGTACATGTAGGGATCATGTAGTGATCTTGGGCAATTACGACCTGTAATTACTCATAATCACTGATTTATCGGCAAAACTTCTAGAGCCATTGTCTAGTCAGTTATATGAAAAATGCGATTTAAAACTTAAAGCTGTTACTTTGGTGCTATTTCGGGGAACTATGTAAATGTCCCATTGAAGATTTTTCAGTGAATTAGCCCAAATGATGAATATAACTACTTTACAAAGCTTTAGACAAAACCAATTCAGAGTATATCAAACCTATGAATATGCAAGAGAAAACTACCGAAGCGGAAAACACACGAGCCGATAAGGTAGAAATTGCCGTCCGCCTGGACTCCGAGTTACTAGAGCAAATTCAGCATCTCACCAATGACCCAAGTAAAGTGATTGAGGTAGCAATTCGCCAGTGGTTGCGTGGTGAAATCCTCAGAGATGACGAACTGACACGCACCCCTGTGCGTACTCCCGTTCCTCCTCGCGGTGAATGGAACGATTAATGCCATCAGTCATCTGTTAATGCAAGTTAAAAAAGGTGAAGTTTGCCAAGCTGGATTTCAGAACACCAAGAAATACCCAATAAAAGCAAAAAAGCTGTAAAAATTTATGTATAAATTTTAGCAGCTTTAGTAAAATTACGGTCGGATATCCTTTGTCTATCCAACTCAATTAATGACTATTACTGCCAATTCCCAATTGCCGAATGTATTTTCCCAAAATCTGGAATCTATTGCCAGTAAAACTGATGGCTCATTACCAACTCTAGGAGCTGAGTTGGTGTATACGCAAGATGGGGCAGGGCGCTATCTGACCTTTCATTGGCAGCACAGCGAACTCCTGGGGTTAAATACCGAAAAAATAGTTGACGAGCTGAACCAGACGCAAACCTTTGCCCCAGTGGATAAGGTTAATTATGTGGAACGATTGCACCGAATTTTGACAAGTTTGGTGCCAGAAAGGTTTCAGTGTTGGTTTAGCTACCATCAGGAATTATTTGAGTTGGACTTAGTGATTAGTCCGATTATGCCGAGTTTGGGAACAACTGCCACTACAGTTTTAGTTATGGGACGCTTAGTGCAAGCGACACTCAACAAAAAACAAGCGCGTGTGGCATCCAAAACGCCCACACAAATAGAGTTGGCTTTACGTTCACAGCAACATCAAAAACTGGTAAATCGGATTACCAGAAATATTCGCCGGACATTGGATTTAGATATTATTTGGCAGCAAACAGTTGACAGTTTAGGAAAAGCACTGCGGCTAGAGCGCTGTATTATTTGTCCTTATCAGCCCTCTAGCTCAAAAGTAAAAGTGAAGGCTGAGTATCGCCAGCTAGAACTCAGATCAATGCTAGGCTTAGAAATAGATGTAGCTTCTGAGCCTGCCTTTGCTCAGGCTTTGACAACCCTAGAACCAGTTGTGATGGAAGTGCCTGGATGCACAGAGTCTGGGCGGCAGAAAACTTTGGTGGTTGCGACTTGCTATCAAGACCAAGCCAATGGATTGGTTGCCTTGAATTGGCAAGATGAATGCTATACATTAACAGAATCGGAATTAGAGCTAGCAAAAGAAGCAGCAGATCAATTGGGAACTGCGATCGCACATGCTACTTTATACGAAGAATTAGAAGTAGCGCGTCAAAAAGCTGAAGAAGCTTCCCGTCTCAAAAGCGAGTTTCTGGCTAATGTATCCCATGAAATTCGTACCCCCCTCAATGGCATGATTGGCTTCTTAAAGCTGATTTTGGAAGGGATGGCAGATGACCCAGAAGAACAAAACCAATTTTTGGCAGAAGCGCACAACTTATCGATACATCTACTAAATATCATCAACGACATTTTGGACATTGCCAAAATCGAAGCTGGTAAAATGGAGCTAGCTTACGCTCCAGTTAAGCTAAATGAGCTATTTAGTGATGTAGAAAGTTTTATGCGTCCCCAAGCAGAAATGAGAAACCTCAGCTTTCGGATGCAAATGCCTGCTACCTCGGATGAAATCATTGTCCAAAGCAACTACCAACGCTTGCTCCAAGTGATGCTCAATTTACTAGGTAATGCCATCAAATTTACCCATGAAGGCGGTGTCACCGTCAGCGCCGATTTAGTACTCAAAAAATCGAAGCTTCAAGACCAGCAATTTCCTGGCATGGTAAGAGTTCGTGTGGCAGATACAGGCATCGGTGTTTCCCTAGACAAACAAGATAAACTGTTTCAATTATTCTCTCAGGTCGATGGCTCACGCACTCGCCAGTATGGTGGCACAGGTTTAGGACTGGCAATATCCCAGAAGCTAGTTGAAGCAATGGGCGGCGAGGTACATTTTTATAGTCTGGGTGAAGGACTTGGTTCAACAGTGACATTTACAGTGCCACTATATCAACAGCCAGTTATGGTTTCGTCTACTGATAGCGATTCAACAGACAGTGCTGTTAGCGATAGCGGGGCATTTAGTCCGTTATGATTTAGTCATTGGTCATCTGGAACATTACCAATACTAGGTTTGGAGTTTTAAAATTTAAAGTTTCTTAGTAATTATTATTCAATAAATAACAAAATTGGGCATAGGAGATGGTAAGTAATTCCGTCCCTAGACCACAAAATTGTATAATTATGGGCTGGGTTGAAGAACAAAACACAACAAACGCCTAAATGTTGGCTTTTGCTCCGTTTTACTCAAAATTTACAAAAAATAGATTTTTGACTCCTTTTTACGGTGACGTGTACTTGGAGAATTAAATCCTGTCTTTCGTCTGACTGCAAAGCAGAACCTAAAAGCTAAAGTAAAGTAGGAGGCTCACACGAAAACTTTGTTCAGACAACATGGAAAATAAGATTTTGGATAATAGTTAACGAGTAACAGCGCATCTGGCACAGGAATCATTATTATTCAATGTCCCATGCCCCATGCCCCATGCCCCATTCCCAATGCCCACCATTAACTTAGCAGGTCTAAAACTATGGAACTCACAATTGACAACGTTGAAACAGTCTTAGATGAAATGCGCCCTTATCTCATGTCTGATGGCGGCAATGTGGAACTCGTAGAACTCGATGGGCCTGTTGTAAAACTTCGCCTGCAAGGTGCTTGTGGTTCTTGTCCCAGTTCTGCAATGACCCTGAGAATGGGTATTGAGCGCCGCCTAAAAGAAATGATTCCTGAAATTGCGGAAATTGAACAAGTGGTGTAAAAGTTAGGAGTTAGGAGTTAGGAGTTATGAGTTTTGAATCAACTCCTAACTCCTCATTCTTAACTCCTAACTATTCCTATGTCCCATCCTCTCTATATCGCTTTTATCTGGCATCAACATCAGCCTCTGTACAAATCTCCTGGTAGTGCCTTATCTCCCAGTCAGCAGTACCGCCTACCTTGGGTACGTTTACATGGGACTAAAGATTATTTGGATTTGGTATTGCTCTTAGAGCGGTATCCTAAGTTACACCAAACGGTGAATTTAGTTCCATCGCTGATATTACAACTAGAAGATTATATTGCTGGGACTGCTTTTGACCCTTACCTCACAGCCTGCTTGACACCGGATGAACAACTCAGCCAGGAACAGAGGGAATTCATTATCCAACACTTTTTTGATGCCAATCACCATACGTTGATTGACCCACATCCCCGCTATAGCGAGTTGTATCAGCAAAGGCAGGAGAAGGGGCAAGCCTGGTGTTTAGCAAATTGGGAATTGCCTGATTATGGTGATTTGCTAGCTTGGCACAATTTAGCTTGGATCGATCCACTGTTTTGGGATGACCCGGAAATTGCTACTTGGTTAAAACAGGGTCGGAATTTTACTTTAAGCGATCGCCAGCGCATTTATTCCAAACAACGAGAAATCCTCAGCCGCATCATCCCCCAACACCGCAAAATGCAGGAGGCTGGGCAGCTAGAAATTACCACTACGCCCTACACCCACCCGATTTTACCCTTACTCGCTGATACTAATTCCGGTCGGGTAGCTGTGCCCAATATGACACTACCTAAGCAGCGCTTTCAGTGGGAAGAAGATATTCCCCGTCACTTACGGAAAGCTTGGAACTTTTATAAAGACCGCTTTGGACAAATACCTCGTGGTTTATGGCCTTCGGAACAGTCAGTTAGTCCGGCAACACTTCCACACATTATTAACCAAGGATTTAAGTGGATATGCTCAGATGAAGCGGTCTTAGGGTGGACGCTGAAACACTTTTTTCATCGGGATGGGGCGGGGAATGTACAGCAACCAGAACTGTTGTACCGACCCTATCGACTGCAAACCGCAGAGGGTGATTTGTCAATTGTGTTTCGTGACCACAGATTATCAGATTTGATTGGCTTTACCTACAGTGCGATGCCAGCAAAAAAAGCAGCAGCAGACTTAGTGGGACATTTGCAAGCGATCGCTAAAATGCAAAGAGATAGTCACAGTGAGCAACCTTGGCTAGTTACCATCGCCTTGGATGGGGAGAATTGCTGGGAATTTTACCCCGAAGATGGCAAACCCTTCTTAGAAGCTTTGTATCAAAGTTTGAGCGATGAACCCCACCTCAAACTCGTCACCGTCTCCGAATTTCTTGAAGAATTCCCAGCCACAGCCACCATTCCCGGAGGGCAACTACATAGTGGTTCTTGGGTGGATGGCAGCTTCACCACTTGGATTGGCGATCGCGCCAAAAATCGGGCTTGGGATTACTTAACGGAAGCAAGAGAAATGCTCGCAAGTCATCCCGAAGCAACGGAAGAAAACAACCCAGAAGCATGGGAAGCATTGTATGCCGCAGAGGGTTCAGACTGGTTTTGGTGGTTTGGTGCAGGACACTCTTCAAATCAAGATGCCATCTTTGACCAGTTGTTTCGAGAACACCTGTTTGGCATTTACAAGGCATTAAATGAACCTGTACCGCCTTATCTCAAGCAACCAGTGGAAATCCACGAAGCACAAGGAAGCCATACCCCACAAGGGTTTATCCATCCTGTCATCGATGGTAAGGGTGATGAGCAAGATTGGGACAAAGCTGGACGCATAGAAATCGGCGGGGCGCGGGGGACGATGCACAATAGCAGTGTCATCCAGCGACTTTGGTATGGAGTAGATCACCTCAATTTCTATTTGCGGCTGGACTTTAAAGGTGGCGTTGCACCAGGGAGGGATTTTCCTACAGAGTTGAATTTGCTGTGGTTTTACCCAGAAAAAACAATGGTTAATAGCCCAGTTCCCTTGGCAGATGTACCAGATGCAGCCCCACTCAATTACCTTTTCCACCATCTTCTAGAAGTTAACTTGCTGACGCAATCGATTCAGTTTCGGGAAGCTGGAGACAATTATCAATGGCATCCCCGTTTCAGTCGCGCTCAAGTAGCTTTAAATAGTTGTTTAGAGTTGGCAGTACCGTGGGCAGATTTGCAAGTTCCGCCAGATTATCCCCTGCGTCTGATTTTAGTGCTTGCAGATGAAGGGCGTTTTTGCAATTACTTGCCAGAAAATGCTTTGATTCCTATTGAAGTGCCTTAGAACTCAATACCCTTGGTTTTATAGCCATTCTCATTTGAATAAATAGTGGCGTACATCTGTACGCCACTACGAGGATATATCTTTCATCTATGGCTACTCTACGAGTTGTCCAGAGGAGTACCGCAGATACTGTGTGTACTTTTGCGTAAGTCCTAAGAAGAATAATGATGATTTAGCAAAGTTCCAGTAATATTACTGTTATTAAGGAATATTTGTCGTAGGATTAGAGACATTTCAGAGCAGATATTCTATACTAATGAATCGCTTTTCTCAGAAAATAACGAATTCTCAAGAGAGCATTTCACAGCAAACTCAACTAGGTCAGATGTGTGCTTCCAAGAAGCTATTCCGCGATCGCTATGAAATATTGCAAGTTCTAGGTAAAGGTGGTTTTGGCATCACTTTTTTAGCCAAAAATGCCGTATTACCTGGGCATCCTCTGTGCGTCATTAAACAACTTTGCCCGAAAGTGACTAGTCCCCAAAGTTGGCAAAAGGCATGTGCGCGTTTTGAAAAAGAAGCAAGAACTTTAGGTCTACTCGGTAGTCATTCGCAAATTCCCATGCTGCTAGACTACTTTCAGGCGAATGAGGAGTTTTTTTTAATTCAAGAATACGTACCGGGTTTGACTTTAGCCCAAGAAGTGCGGCGAGGTGGGCCCAAAAGTGAAGCCTCGGTGAAACAGTTTTTACAGGAATTATTACCAGTATTACAGTATCTTCATAAACATCATGTGATTCATCGGGATATTAAGCCCCAAAATTTATTGCGGTGTGAGTATGACAAACGGGTAGTGCTGATTGATTTTGGTGCAGTGAAAGAGCAATTAGTTGATGCTTGTGAAAACTCTACCAATCAAGCTGTAAATACCAACTTTATTGGAACTAGGGGATTTGCGCCACCAGAACAGTATTCTCTTCGCCCAGTTTATGCCAGTGATATTTATGCACTGGGTGTAACTTGTATTTATATGTTGACTGGTAAAAGTCCTTTAGAATTTGATTACCACCCAAATACTGGTGAGATATGCTGGCAAAAAGAAGTAAATATTACCGATAATTTCGCCAAAACTTTAGGGAAAATGGTGAAGATTACATTAGACGATCGGTTTAAGAATGTCGATGAAGTAATAAAAGCTTTAAGTTATGAAAGCTATTTGCCTACTTTAGCTAACTGTCTAACTACCCAAAAATTAAATAATAAAAGTATTACACAATACGAAAACTCTAACGAAGCTCCAGATGTCTACATACCACCAGTCACCAGAACTGCTAATGCTATTCGGAAATGGAGAGCGAGGCTTAAGTAAATAAGGTAGTAAAATTAAGTTAAAAGATATTTTAAAAGTTATTTGTGATGTATCAAATAGTTGTATATCCTCCTAAATCTTCATTAGAAAGGGGGATTAGGGGGATCTGAAAGTGTCTAAAATCACAGCAAAATCCTTTTCAAACAACCTTTTATTACCTAAAGTATCAAATTAACAATTATCATGAGCAATTGAAAATATCAAAAACAAATCTAGTAACCATTGCGACTACATTTCATCGTCAGTGATGGTTAATTAATCAGGGTTTTACTTAATACTTAGTCAATTTTTGCTTGTCAATATACAAGCAAAATTACTAGGGGTACTAGTTCAGAGAAATATTTCTATTCAGATTATTATATAATCGGAAGAATAATTAATTTTATGGCTCTCGTAGTTTTCCACAGAAGAGGAAGACTGACTACTATTTACAAACGCTAACTATATTAAGTAATTCCCCAATCCCCAGAACAGGGTTTTCTACCACAAGTAAGCGAGAGTCAATTTTCTTAAGGGACAGTTCGGGGCAAACTTAGCCTAAGTTGTTATGCAGTCGCGCCTGTCAGATCATGATCTGCTGCTTAAATCCCGATTGCCTAAATCCCCTGAATCCCAATGGAAAGAAGTTTTGCCAAAGTTGTAGCACCCCGTTGGTGTCACTTTTAAGAAATCGCTTCCGTGTCATCCGAGTCCTTTCAGATGAGGGGGGATTTGGCAGAACCTATCTATCAGAAGATGTCGATAAACTCAATGAACGCTGTGTTATCAAGCAATTAGCTCCAAAGTTCCAAGGAACTTGGTCGCAAAAAAAAGCGATGGAATTGTTTGCTGAAGAAGCGCAGCGACTACAAGACCTTGGGGAACATCCCCAAATTCCAACTTTAATAGCTTACTTTGAGCAAGATGGCTGCCTATATTTAGTGCAGCAGTTTATCAATGGCGATAATTTGTTAAAGGAGTTGCAACAGCGCAAGGGTTATAACGCTAGGGATATTCAATCTATTTTGCTAGATTTATTGCCCATCCTGAAATTTATCCACGATCGCAAAGTCATTCATCGGGATATCAAGCCAGAAAATATTATCCGCCATAAAAGTGATGGGCGATTAAGTCTGATTGATTTTGGTTCCTCAAAGCAATTCACCGCCAAAGTTCAGCACAAATCTGGCACATCCATTGGTTCACATGGTTATTCTCCCTTAGAACAAATTAGAGATGGTAAAGCTTTCCCTGCCAGTGACTTGTTCGGTTTAGGCGCTACCTGCTTTCATCTGCTAACGGGAACTTCCCCCTTTCAGTTGTGGATGGAATCGGGGTACGCCTGGGTGAGTAATTGGCGGGAATATTTGCGGAGTCCATTAAATGCTGAGTTGGATTTTGTTATCGACAAACTTTTAAAAAAAGATATCCATGAACGTTACCAATCAGCCGATGAAGTTCTCAAAGACTTAACTCCAAAACAACTCCTTGCCCTACCACCAGCCGGGAAGTCATCTGGAAAAATTCCCGCAACTCAAGCCCCATCTTTACCAAAAAGTTATCCCTTACTGAGAACTTTAATTTTGGTAAGTGCTTTTATTCTGTTGTTCGGATTCCAAGAATCTTGGTATAAACATTTTCGCCGGATTCAAACCAGTTTAGTTTCTAGGCTGAGTCAGCATAATAATTCTGGCAAAGATGACGTGCTTTTAGGTCAACCACCAAAGATTACTTTGGGTAGGGTTTCCTTAGCTAACACCATCCAAGGATATGAAAACTCGGTTTTATCCGTCGCCATCAGCCCCGATGGTAAAACCATTGCCAGCAGTGGAGGCGATGGCACAATCAAACTTTGGAATCTCGCCACCGGGAAAGAAATATCTTCACTCAACGCCTATTCTCAGCAGGTGAATACGTTAGTCATTAGCCCAGATGGGAAAACTCTGGTAAGTGCCAGTGATGACAGCACTATCAAAATTTGGAATTTAGCAACAGGAAAACAAATTCGCACTCTTACAGGGCATTCTGACTCAGTTCGGGCCCTAGCGATCAGCGCTGATAGCGAGACTCTGGTGAGTGGTAGTGATGACAACACCATCAAAATCTGGGATTTAGCCACAGGAGAGCAAATTCGGACATTGGTAGGGCATACATTTTGGGTGCGATCGGTAGCTATCAGTCCCGATAGCGTGATTCTTGCTAGTGGCAGTTTTGACAAGACGATCAAAATCTGGAATCTGACAAAAGGGTACTCAATCCGCACACTAGAGGGAAATTATCAAACAGTAACAGCTGTAGCTATTAGCCCAGATGGGAAAATTTTAGCCAGTGCTAGCCGCGATCGCACCATTAAACTTTGGGATCTACTGACGGGAAAAGAAATTCGCACACTGGCAGGACACGCCAACACAGTCACAACCGTAGCCTTCAGTGCCGATGGTAAAATTATTGCCAGTGGTAGCCGCGATCGCGCCATCAAACTCTGGAATTCGGCCACAGGAGAAGAAATTCTCACATTAACAGGGCATACCAACACTGTGACATCCGTAGCCTTCAGTCCTGATAGTAAAACCCTTGTCAGTGGTAGTGAAGACAACACCATTAAGATTTGGCGGTTGTCTCAATAAAAATCTTTCCTCTACTAAAATCAGGCAGAGATTTTTATCAAGAAGGGGAAGGGGGAAAGGGGAAAGGTAAAAACCTCGCCCGCAAGTGGCGCGAAATAATCCAAATTTTATGAGGAAGGTAAAAACCTCGCCTGCAAGTGGCGCGACCTGTTCATCCCTTTCCCCTTTCCCCTTGCCCCTTTTACCCTTTTTTTATACAACCTAAATCAATACTTTTCGGTTAAACCCAATATCTCTCTTTTGGTCTGGGGAAAGGGAAATTCAAACCCTTTCCCTTTCCCCTTTCCCCCAAAACCCGAAAACTATTGCAACCTAAATTATCAGAAGAGAGTCAATCTATATTTACCGCGTTCCTGTGGATTTTTGGAACTGACAACTATATAGTAAGTGTCATCTTCAGGCAACCTAGCTCGGTCAATTAAAGCGCTGTAGGTGCCAGCTTTATCTTTATCCTTATCTATAGCGATCGTCTGGCCTTTTGAATTTAGCAAAGCTACGTAAGGAGAAAATTCTTCATCAACACTATCTACACGAATACTTACAAGCTGATTTTTTCTTCCTTGGAAATTAGAAACATTGTAAGCGCCTCCATTTTGTTTCAAGGTTGAGCTATTGGCGCTTAGTTGGCCTGCTTCATCTAAGGTATAGCTAGCTCTGTCATTCCTCAAAGCCAAACTATAGCGACCGATCTCACCAGTATCTCGGCTAGTAACTGCAATTTTGTAAGTGCCATTCTTAGGCAACCGCGCAAAAATGAAGGCATCATCGCCATCACTGCTTTTTTCCAAAGTGCCTTTTTTGACGATGATATTATCATCAGGATCGTGCAGAAATAACAAAGGATTTAAACTCAAGTTATTTGATCTGCGTGTATCTTTACTACCAACAAGCCTAATTTGCACTAGTTGATTTTCTCTACCTTCAAACTCATAGACATGAAAATATCGACCTTGAGATTGAAAGTCACTTTTACTCAGAATACCCAATGCGACATCTACAAAGTTAATCTCTTTATAAGTAGGTGTTGCAGGTGCAGAAACTGCCGGACGATCGATATTTTGGTTGCCACTTCTAGCTACATTAGAACTTGGCTTGCGAACTCTTCCGGAACCATTTGAATTAGAAGCCCTACCTCCAGACGTTCTAGATGTACTACTATTGGAACGATTAGAATTTGAGTTAGAAGTCCTACGTCTAGATGGTCTAGAAGTAGAGTCATCATTTGAAGCGTTCGAGGTTGGCTGGGAAGTTTCTGTATTAGAAGATATAGGACGATTCTGGATTGGCGACTCAATAGATGTCTTCTTTTTTGGAGATATTGATGCTTGAGAAGCAGGAAGTTGCTCAATTCCTTTTTTTACTGCTTCTGGTTGTCTCTCATCTGGTGATTTAGCAATTATGAAGCCTTGAGAATGTTGAGGTTTCCCTAAAGCATTTATAGGTAGCACATTGCTCGCGATCAACAAACTACTACCCAAGGAACAAATTAAAATGCGGCTTAATTTGTGGCGATAGTTTTTGGTTTCTAGTAGCATAATTACGCTCCTAATTTTGCGGATGATTTCGTATTTAACAGATAGACAAATTTGAAGTCAAAAATTTATATTCCTATTGAGACTCATAATACACTGTGGTGGAAGTTTGCCTACCATATCAAACAAGAGGATTTTGCTCTAAGTCCTGTTTGATATGGTAGCAGCTGTACTAGAGTGAATATTAATTTTGTAAGTATATACTGAGCTACAAGCTGAAATTGCTGCTTTTCGAATTTTTGCCGAGATATTTTTGACTGGGTCAGATGCTACTAAGTAAGTGGGCGTAAATAATTATCGACGGGATAAGGAAATAGGCAATAAGGGTTTTAGCCTAGTTTGATTTTATTGTGCCAACTTACTTAGACTACTGAATCGAGAAGGCATATTTGTGTCAATACTGCTGAAGAGTTGATATATAAGCTTTTTCCCTTTTAACCTTTTCCCTTTCCCCCAAAATCCGACAAGTATTGATATTTGTGCCCCTTGAGAAAAATCGCACATCGCGCTAGTCTTCATTGACGTAACTGCACGCTGTAACATTAGGCGATGACAAATCAACTCTCTGTGAAAATTCCCTCTTGTACTTGGAGCCGTCCCATCGGTTTAGGCTGGGACAAACCTTATACTGTCCGCTACGCAAGTAATATCGATGATGGCCCTTGGCATGGTATGCCTTTAGGTGGCTTTGGTGCAGGTTGCATCGGTCGTTCTTCACGGGGAGATTTTAACCTGTGGCACATCGACGGCGGTGAGCATACCTTCAAAAACGTCCCCGCTTGTCAATTCAGTGTATTTGAATCCAATGGCACATCTACCCAAGCCTACGCTTTATCTACCCAAGGGCCCGATGATGGTACTCTTAAAGCTTGGCAGTGGTATCCAACGCTTCCCAGTACAGAGGGGACGGGTAATTATCACGCGTTATACCCACGTAGCTGGTTTGTGTATGAAAATATATTCCAAGCACAGTTGACTTGTGAGCAATTTTCCCCGATTTGGGCAGGTAATTATCAAGAAACTAGCTACCCTATAGCAATATTCCTCTGGAATGCCCACAACCCCACAAATGCACCAATTACTCTCAGCATTATGCTCACTTGGCAAAATATGGTGGGCTGGTTTACAAATGCCCTCAAATCTCCCCAAGTGCAAGTGCGTGATGATGGTAGTCCGGTTTATGAATACCAACCACGTTGGGGCGAAAGTCAAGGAAACTATAACCAAATAGTTGAAAATACACAACAGTTTGGCTGTCTTTTAAGTCGGGTTGGTAGTGATAAACCTTTGCAAGAAGGTGATGGAACTTGGTGTATTGCAACACTGAAACATCCCCAAGTGGAAGTATTTCACCACACTCGCTGGAATGCTGAAGGAACTGGTGATGAGGTGTGGCAAAGTTTTGCGAAAGATGGTTCTTTGTCCAATTATATAGATGCTAATCCAGTAGCAGAAGGTGAACAGTTAGGGGCTGCGATTGCACTTCGTTTTACTCTCCAACCAGGCGAAACCCTCGAAATCCCCTTTGTTCTTGCTTGGGATTTACCCATTACAGAATTTGCTGCCGGAGTCAACTATTATCGCAGATATACAGACTTCTTTGATAGAAGTGGAAATAATGCTTGGGCGATCGCATCTACTGCTCTACAAGAATATCAAACCTGGCGATCGCAAATTCAAACTTGGCAACAACCCATTCTCGACCGGGAAGATTTACCCAACTGGTTTAAAATGGCTCTATTTAATGAGCTTTATGACCTCACTAGCGGCGGTACTCTCTGGAGTGCAGCATCAGAACTTGACCCCATCGGTCAGTTCGCGGTGCTGGAGTGCCTAGATTATCGTTGGTATGAAAGTCTAGATGTGCGATTATATGGCTCTTTTGCCTTGTTGATGCTGTTTCCAGAACTGGAGAAGTCGGTGATTCGGGCATTTGCACGGGCGATTCCTCAAGGTGATGATACACCGCGAATCATCGGTTATTACATGACAATCAAAGCTGAAAGCCCAATTGCAGTTCGCAAAGTCATCGGTGCAACACCCCACGATTTAGGCGCACCGAATGAACACGTTTGGCAGAAAACCAATTATACCAGCTATCAAGACTGCAACTTATGGAAAGATTTGGGTAGTGATTTTGTCTTGCAAGTATACCGGGATTTTCTGCTCACGGGTGCTGACGATGTAGAATTCTTAGCAGATTGCTGGCCTGCGATCGTTCAAACCCTCGACTACCTGAAAACCTTTGACCTTGATGGCGATGGGATTCCCGAAAACTCTGGTGCGCCTGACCAAACCTTTGATGATTGGCGGTTACAGGGTGTCAGCGCCTATTGTGGTGGGTTGTGGTTAGCGGCGTTGGAGGCTGCGATCGCAATTAGCGATCTTTTATTAACTTACCAGACAGGTAACACAGCAGAGTTGGCGGCGCAAAAGTCCACTTATGAAGCTTGGTTGACACAATCTCTTCCTATTTACCAAGAAAAACTTTGGAATGGGCAATATTACCAACTTGATAGTGAAAGTGGTTCCAATGTAGTAATGGCAGATCAGTTGTGTGGACAATTCTACGCCCGACTATTGGACTTACCAGATATTGTACCGAGCGATCGCGCCCTTTCTGCCCTAAAAACTGTTTATGATGCCTGCTTTTTGAAATTCTGCAATGGAGAGTTTGGTGCTGCAAATGGTGTTCGTCCTGACGGTTCACCAGAAAACCCTAAAGCTACTCATCCCCTAGAAGTTTGGACTGGAATAAACTTTGGGCTAGCGGCTTTTCTTGTGCAAATGGGAATGAAAGATGAAGGGTTGAGATTAACACAGGCTGTAGTCGAGCAAATTTATGAAAATGGGCTGCAATTTCGCACCCCTGAAGCTATCACCGCAACTGGTACTTTCCGCGCTAGCACCTACTTACGGGCAATGGCTATCTGGGGAATTTACTTAGTTATGAATTGATTAGCTATCAAAACGGTTCTCATACCCTGCAAGTTCGCTGAAAGCGTTCTCGTAAGAGTAGCCGCTACGCGTCTATGGATGCAATACACTTTCACCTCTCTCCAAACCTCTTTATTAAAAGGAGAGAGGCTTTGAATCTGACTCCCCTTTAAGGAGAAGGGACTGGGGCTTAGGTCTGTATTCGATGCAATTGAGAACCGCTATAGTATATGCCTTGTCAGGATTAGCCTGTCTTTATCTGAGAAAGCAGAGTTTAAATTTGTGATTTTATTTTCCGAGTATTTCCGGAAGTAAAGGAAAATTTCAGTAATGGTAAGAGTTGAAGTAGTGAGAACTCTAGACTACTCTATGCCGACTATATCTTTGTTTTAGACCGAGGTATTATTGTTGAGCAAAGCACTCATCACAAACTCATGGCAATTGATGGTTTTTATTAGCATTTAGCCCAAGTGTCACAGCATCCGTAATCTCTACTTGAGAAAATTTTTAAAGATAAATACATAGAGAATTTACTGTTGAATAAAATTGACAATATTCTAATATTTTAAAGATTTAACCTACTATATATTTCTATTCAAAGCATCTTAGTACAGATATTGATAATAATTAAAACTCTAGCAATCCGCTTTGATTTTTGTTCGTGTAACGTGGCGTAGCCATACTTACTTGTGTGGGTAGATAAGAAGCAATAGGAAATACTTTTTCAAAAATCAAAGCGGATTGCTATAGTCTAGCTGTTATTAATAGCTAATAATCATAAAATATTTATGATTGGTTTACAGTGATTTTATTTAGATACGTTGAATCTGTAGTTCTTGCAAACCAAGAAACATCAGAATAATAAATATTATTATCTAATTGAACTTATTAAGGAAATATGTTCAAAGCTATGGCTGCAAACGTTTTTTACTGTTGAGCAGTTACTATTTTTGGAAGTTGTTTTACATCATAGTTAATGGTAGTATTTTCTAGCGACTCGACAATAATAAAGGGTTTAAATTGAGATTGTGTGGGGGGTCAGACCCCTCATAAATTAGTAAGGGAGGACAAAATTAAAAGTTGCACAATAGGCAAGTACGTATCGAAATACATTCAGTAAATTTAACTTAAAAATCTACTAACTTCGTAGATGACATTAACGACAAAAAATAGTATATATACGAATGACGTTGTTAAAGATCAAGAATAAATAAATTTTTTCCACTACTCAAAAAAATATGAAAACTTGCCGGAAATTGCTTAATTAACCAGTAGTAAGAAATACAGGCGTTTTAACAGAGAAAATTGATTGAATTAAAAGTCTATAAAGTTTCAGAGGATAAAACTGCATCTACCAAGAGCTACGCCTAGACTTTTGTCCTACCAGTCAAATGAGAAGACAAAAGATAAATTTTTTCCTTTCAGTTACTAACAAGCAAAAGCTACAGTTTCCTCAATTCATCGGATGGAATCTGGATAATTAGCAATGAGCAGCCAACAAACTTGCTTAAAAACTTGATTGTTTTTAATCAAAGGTTAGTTCATGAAAATAATCATCAGGTCAAATGCAGTCGAAACCTCAAGCCAAGGGGACAGTTCAGCAATGAATCTATATAATTTGTATCCCTACTACAAGCTAGCTCTTGCCCAAACTAGTTTACTAGGGGAGTTATCAGCCAAAATCACTAAAACTCTGCTTAATAGCGCCAAGGTAAAGCTCAAACAGCAGAAAAGTTTCAGTCTGTATCTTTACCGCTCAAAGCTGCGGGAGCTAATAAGAGCTTGGGAAAGTTATGTACGCATCTGTTGATAGAGGGATTTTTAGCCCTCGTCAACGTCCAACACCACCAAATTGCTGATAATTTCCCGAAAGCGATTGAACAACTGCAAAAAAGTTAGTGCAGTTTATAAACCTCAATTGAAACGCTAAAAATCGCAGAAACTGAACTAGTTTACTTTATCCAAAATAATTAAACACTATGATGAATCAAGACATTGCTGGTATTAGTAGTAACTTAGATACAACAGTAAAGGCTCAACAATTTGATAAAGTAGTTGAAGCGATTATTGCTGGAAAGTACTCCTGGGCATGTGTTTTAATGCTACGTTTTGCTGGTTATAATCCTCTCCATTACATTCCGTACCGTACCTACAACCGATTGCTGAAAGAAAACTCTCAAACCAACAGAACAAAACAGCAGCAAAGTGAAAATCTAAAAATGCTGAAACATGCTAATGATTCAAGACCTGCTTATCTTGAAGTAGTTGGAAAGCAAAAAACAGAAATCCGTGGCGTTAGTTTAGACCAGAAATTGGGATAAACAATTAACAAACATTAATCAAGGAAATCGCCATTAACTCAAGATATGTCCTTGAAAGGCTATCGAGCCAATTAAAAAATAATTTGGAATCAAGAAATTCTGCCCTAGAGTTGATTGAGTATCTGAAAACCTGCCATGCTAATTTAAAATTGATTGCATGGTAGGTTTTCTATCGCAGTGATTAATTTAATTAATATTTTTTTGCAAAAATCTGCCAAAATGGCAAATATATACTGACGACATTGGTAAACTAATAAGAACGGCAATTTCAACCACAATAGAGGTGATTGGCAGCAAGCAAGTTAATTTAAAAACATAAAATCAATGATTAGTTCTGACTATGAAATAAATCAAACTGATTACAAAAGTAGTCAGCATTTCATGGAGTAAATAACTCCTATCCCAAGATAAATGATGTAACCGTTGCTAATGGTGGTTCTTTTTCTGAGGAAGTCTGAGCAAAAAGAATTTGGGGAGGTGGATTCCCCCAATCCAAATTTTATACAGCTTTCATTGACTGCAGACGATGTGAGTAATGCTTAGAAAACTTTCTATCTTGTGATTGGTGTTGCTTTATTTAATAAAGCAAACGCTTAACACCAATAACAGGGACGGAAACAGGAAAGTTATGGTGAAACCGTTGTCTTGGCTGGTGGAACTAGTAGGTCATACGCTTCTCTTTCAACCATTGTAATCCTAGTCCTCCCAACCTGGATTATCTCTGCTTTCTAAATTTTCAATTTATACAGTAAATACTGGAAGTTCAAAACTTGAAGAGCTTCCAGTATTTTTATGTATAAATAAAAACAGAGTGGACAATTCGACCACCCTATTTTTTGTAGAGAATGGTTAATCCAACAATGAATTAAACCTTGGCTAATTCTGGGGTAGGACGCTTGCTGTTGCGAATTGATGTAATGGCCTCAGCATAATCTTTAGCATTAAATACAGCTGAACCGGCGACAACTGCATTAGCTCCTGCTTCTAAAACTTGCCAAGTATTATTTGCCTTCAGCCCTCCATCCACTTCAATCCAAGGGTCAAGACCGCGTTCATCACACATTTGACGCAGCTTGCGGATTTTGGGTAATACACCAGGGATAAAGCTTTGACCACCAAAACCAGGGTTGACGCTCATAATCAGTACTAAATCGCACAAATCTAGAACGTATTCAATTAACTCTAGAGGACTACCAGGATTAAGTACAACTCCAGCTTTCTTACCAAGCTCTTTAATTTGCCCCAAGGTACGGTGCAGATGTGGAGAAGCATTATGTTCGCAGTGTACGGAGATAATATCAGCACCCGCTTTAGCAAATCCTTCTACATACTTTTCTGGCTCCACAATCATCAAGTGGACATCCAGTGGCTTGGTTGTAACCGGACGAATCGCCTCCACAATCAGAGGGCCTATCGTAATATTAGGTACAAAACGACCGTCCATTACATCAACATGAATCCAATCTGCTCCGGCCGCGTCTACGGCGCGAATTTCATCACCCAGACGGCTAAAATCGGCTGATAGGATAGATGGAGAAATTACAATGGGCTTTTGAGATAGGTTTTGGGTCATGGCTAGTGGGTTTTTAAGCGTCCTCGTCTGTAAGCATTGTAACAAAACATTGAGCAAGACTCATAACTTTGATCCCGGCCTTTTTTGGAAGATAGGGAATAGGGTACAGGTTACAGGGTACAGATTCCCTATCACCTGCTACCTGTAACCTCTCCCCTAATTTCATCACTAATGACCAATGACTAATGACAAATAACAAATGACTAAAAAACTAACCTGGATAATTTGGGGATTAAGTGCTTCTTGTCTGAGTGCGCCAGTAATTGCTTCGGCTTTAGAATCTGCTTTGGGAACTAACGGTATTGATGCTTTGAAGCTACACCAAGCTCCTTATAATTTAATCGGTCGTAAAATTGCTATTGGTCAAGTGGAAATTGGTCGGCCGGGAATGTTTGGGTGGGATAAGGCAGTGTCTAAAAATCGCGCCATATCTTTAGCGGGAGTATTCTTACGCAATGGGCCAGCTAAGTCTAATAGCGGTGTTGACCCTCACGCCTACAATGTTGCTGGTGTAATGGTAAGTAAAGACAAAGCTTTGCCGGGAATTGCTCCGGGAGCGAGATTGTATTCGTCTGCGGTGGGTTCCACTAAAAGCATGGGTCAGCCAGAAGAATGTTTATCAGCCCAGCACATAGCGCTACAAAATAGTGGCGATGTCCGTGCCATTAATTTTAGCTTTGGTGAACCTCTCAGTCGCGATCCTAGACCAGAAGCTATTTTAGACGGCAATGCTTTACTAACTTTATGTGTTGACTGGTCTAGCCGTGTTCATGATGTTTTGTATGCGATCGCAGGCAACCAGGGTAAAGGCGGTATTCCTATTCCTACAGATAATTTTAACGGAATGAACGTGGCTTTTTCATCCCGCCGAGGGGGAATTTTTAACAAGGTAGATGTGGCTAATCTGGCGGGTGCTAACCAAGGAGTGAGTGGAAGGCTAGCTGGAAGGGAATTTGATATTGGTGGCCGCCGCGCTATCAGTTTAGTTGCTCCTGGGAATAATATTCCTTTACTCAATCCAGATGGCAAATTGAACAAGGTTACAGGTACTAGTTTTGCAGCGCCTCAAGTTACGGCTACCGTTGCTCTATTACAAGAATTTGCTGACCGACAGATACGCACAAAACAACCCCACTGGAGCATTGATGCTCGGCATCATCAAGTAATGAAAGCTGTATTGCTGAATTCAGCAGACAAAATCCAAGATAGTGGCGATGGCTTACGGTTGGGAATGAGCCGGACGCTAATTGATAAACAAAATCAAAACTGGCTAGATTCTGATGCTTATAAAGATCCAAAAATTCCCTTGGATGCTCAAATGGGAGCGGGTCATTTAAATACATTTCGCGCTTATCAGCAATTGAGTCCTGGTCAATGGCAGCCATCAACTACGGTGCCAGCTATTGGTTGGGATTATCACAAAGTGGATGTTGGAGCATCTGTTGACTATGTATTAGCAAAACCATTAAAGCAGGGAAGTTTTGTTGCTGTCACCCTAACTTGGGATCGATTGGTAGAACTCAACGATAGAAATACCAACCAACAATATGATGTGGGCGAAAATTTTCGCGATCGCGGTTTGAATAATCTCGACTTATACTTAGTAAAAGCTGATGCTCAAAATTCAGATGCTGGTGCTGTTTGCTCTTCAATCAGCCAAATCGATAGTGTAGAACATATTTTCTGCCCCATTCCTACTACTGGCAATTACAAAATCCGCATCCAGTTTCGTCAAAAGCTTAATGAAGCGACTCAACCCTATAGTTTAGCTTGGTGGAGTGTACCTATCAATTAAAAATAGGTCAGCATAATTTTCATTTATTCGAACAACACTCTCCAATCGGGGCGCATAGGCGTGCGTCCCTATGAAAATTCTGTATTTTATGCAACTAAAAATGTTATTCTATCTCAGGAGTTGCAAAACAATAGCCGAAAAAAAATTTTTCTGTTAGGGGTATTTGATGAATTACCCCTAACTCCTGTAGTTTGGCGTAAATCCTATATCTATAAAAACCCAATAGAAGTGGTTATTTTATGTTAGGTAGTCTACAATACTGTTATTGATAAATAGAAAAGTTCCTCAAAATTGAGATTTTTCATAATTCGTCTGCATAGCCGCCTCAAGTAAGAATTAGCAGCTTTAATGAGTTGTGTTTTATTCCTCTGAGCTATTAACTTGCTGTTACAAAAACTGTAACAGTCTTATTTTCTATTGGATCAAATGCAATAGTAAATCATTGACACAGTGTCTGCGTCAACCATAAGCACAGATCGGGAATCTTTGGCAAGTGAGGTAGCAGAATGAATCGGCAAAAGTTTAGTGATGCAAAAGAAAATTTTCTGCAAAGACGTTATGGTGTGAGTCTGGGCAGACGTTATGCTTTGGCAGCTGCAAGTGTTGTTCTATTCAGTGTATTAGGTTGTTCTCAAGTCGAGAGTAACAAAAGTGCCCTCGCCCAATCTAGTTTACCTCAGCCAGAAACTCCATTGCAAAAAAAAACAGTCAACACTGATACAAGAATAGTTGAGTCTAGCAATAAGTTTGGCTTCAAACTATTTTCAGAAGTTCTGAAAGATGATAAAGGTGAGAATAATATTTTTATCTCACCTTCGAGTGTCGCTCTTGCTCTAGCCATGACCTACAACGGCGCTAGTGGCTCAACTCAACAAGCTATGGCAAAAACCCTGGAATTACAGGGAATGAATCTACCAGAAATCAACTCTTCTTATGCGGCGGTATTAAAGCAGCTTTTAGAAAATCCAGATGCGAAAGTCCAACTGAGTATTGCTAACTCGCTTTGGGCAAATCAAGATGTTAGCTTTGCACCAGACTTTCTCAAGAGAACTCAGGATTTCTATGAAGCTAAAATCAGCAATTTAAACTTTAAAGATGCCGCCGCATCTAATATTATAAATAACTGGGTAAAAGAAAATACTAAGGGTAAAATCACTAAAATAGTTGAAAGTATTGAACCAGATCAAGTGTTGTTTCTGATTAATGCCATATATTTTAAAGGTAATTGGAGTAACGAATTTGACAAAAGTCAAACTGCTCAATACCCTTTTTACATTACATCTGGTAAACGAAAGCAACACCCAATGATGTCACAAGAAGGTGACTATAGGTACTATGAAAGCGAACAATTTCAGGCGGTTAGTTTACCTTACGGTAAAGATGGGAAAATCAGTTTTTATATCTTTCTACCCAAACAGAACTCTAATCTCAAAGCCTTTTATCAGAACTTGAATGTTGAAAACTGGGAAAAATGGATGACTCAGTTCAACAAACAAAAAGGGTTTATTCGTCTACCTCGCTTCAAAACAGATTATGAAGTTACACTCAATGATGCCTTGAAAAGTTTAGGCATGGAAGAGGCTTTCAGTAACAAAGCCAATTTTTCTGGCATGGGTAAAAATTTTGCCATTAGCCAAGTTAAGCATAAAACTTTTGTCGAAGTGAACGAAGAAGGTACTGAAGCGGCTGCGGCTACTTCAGTGGGAATAGTCGCAACATCTTTGAGAGATGAACCAGAACCATTCCGAATGATTGTTGACCGTCCCTTCTTCTGTGCGATTAGGGATAATCAGACGGGAAACGTTTTGTTTATGGGTTCCATTATTGAACCACAATGAGGAGGCAGGAAACCTCCTGCCTCCTTAAGGTAATGTCGCTTCAGAAATACTCAAAGTGTTGTTAGCGTTTGCTTTCGAGGACTCGTTTGCTGCAACGGGTGCAGTTACTTCCCCTGTGCCGCTATCGTTTGTCTCGCGACCAAGACGCAAGGCACTTAAAGCGGTTTTAATGACAACAGCAGTGGGTACTGCCACAATTACACCCAAAAGTCCGCCAATTCTTGCCCCTGTTAAAACTGAAATTAAAATCCAAACTGGATTTAAACCCGTAAAACTGCCTAAAATTCGGGGGGCAATTAAGTTTTCAAGAATTTGCTGTACGATTACTGCTGCTATCAAAACCCTCACACCCATTGAGAAATCTTGCAGTGCTACCAATAGTGTAGTCAGAGCAATGCCCACAGAACCACCAAAGGGGACGAGAGCCATTAGACCAATAGTTAGCCCAAATAGCAGTCCAAATGGTACTTTCAGCCACAAAAAGGTAGGAATGAGGGCTGAAGCCATGCAAGTAGATAAAATTAGCTGGGTGATGAAGAAATTTTGAAAGCTTAGGCGGACTGTTTGGGAGAAAGGAGCGCGAAATTTAGAGGGTAGCCATTCTACTAAACTTTCCCAGAGTTCACTCCCATGCTGTAAAAGGTAGAAAGTCAAAACCATCGTCAAGAGGATATCTAGCAGACTAGTGACTGTAACTACCGCCAGATTTAAAACTTGGCCAGCGATCGCTTGTAATTGTCCCTTGACGCGATCGTTGATTTGTACTACCAGAGCATCGAGGTTAATCGGTAAGCCAAAAGTCTCCGCTTTTTCGTTTAATATCATTAGCTGAGAGCGTCCAGAGTCGATCAACTCTGGCAACCGAGCCACCAGTTGTTGAGCTTGGGTAAGGGCTAACGGAACAAGCGTCACACCCAACGCCAATAAAATCGATAAAGCCAAGAGAAATACTAGGATAGCAACTTGCTCTCGTTTAGCACCATGATGTTCCATCCAACTCACGGGGTAGTTGAGCAGAAATGCTAAAACAGAGGCTCCCACTAAAATGACTATGAGAGAATGGAAATAATTAAAAAATACCGAAAGTGCCCAACCATTTAGAACTAGCAGTGGAACGAATAACGCGATCGCCCCGATTCGCGCTATTGGTGTGAATGTTTGCCACCAGTCGAGTAGCTTGCGTGTCTGCATTTTGAGCTAATTGCGGGATAGAACTAAGTTAAATCTTTCTTTACAGCTTATTATCTCTAACTATATGAGTCTTATTCATCCTTCTAGTTTAGGAGTTATACTAACCCCAATGAAGAATTTTGAATCAAAAGAGAACAGGGAGTGGAGAGCAGGGGAGCAGGGGAGCAGGGGAGCAGGGGAGCAGGTGGAGAATAATAATGCCCAATGCCCCATGACGGCAGTTGCTCCACTAGGGGAAACCCCAAGACCGCACGGTCTCCCCAATGCCCCATGCCCAATCCCCAAAACCCAGTTGTTTTTATATTTGATTCCGATTATCGGCTTTTTTCCATCTTTGTGGACTCTCTATCGGGGGCAGGCCAGCCGGGAACAACTTGCTGTTAGCCGTCTGTCTATCACTTTGGCACTTACTTGGCTGTTGGGATATTTATTATTAAGTACCGGAGCCACAACTTCAGATTTTTTTTCGCTACGTCTATTTATCCTGAATAGTTTTCTCACGTCGGGTTATTTTATAGTGAGTGTCTGGTTGATTTTGCGCTTAATGCAGGGCAAATCTGGACGTTTACCAGGCTTTAGTACTTTAGCAGAACGATTGTTTAGTAAGTACTTATCTTAATTTTTTAGGATGAGAATTATTCAGTAGTTTTACCTATTTCCTAAAAAATTATGGTTGATTTCTCTATATATCTAGTCAAATCCAGTTTATTATTGCCATACTTCAGTAAAACATCTCTAGGTTGACCCAAAAGCAGAAAAAATGCTGCTATAAGTGTTGTGGTTGACACTACATTAAAAAAGTTAGCACTGATAATTAAGAGTTAGCTATTATGGGTTGATTTGTTTGGATATTTTTAGTCTGCAAATTTACCAAATTTGATTATTGAGTAAGTGTGAGGAAGTCTGTGACCATTCAAAGAAGTTCGGCGGAAGAAAATCAGTCGGGAAAAGCCTCAAAGTCCAATAAAAAAATTTCTCAGAACTCGAAATCTGGACGTTGGCTGTGGTTTTGGGTAGGGATGAGTGGGATTGCAATGGTGTCAGCAACAGCAGGGGCTCTTTTGGCGGTGTCTTTAACCAGTACACCTTTGCAACAAGCCCAGCTAAGTCCACAGGAAGAAGCGGCCTTTGATGGCGATCGCATTTCTGGGGGTGTGATGCGATTTTCACAATTAACTCGCCCAGTTAATCTCTTAGTTATGGGTATGAGTGTACTCCCTCCAGATGTCCAAAATCCCCCTGAAGACACCAAAAACCTCAAATACCTGCCCCAGGTAAACTCCTTTGATGGTCTTTCTGATGTGATGCTCTTGGTCAAATTTGATCCAGAGACGAAAAAAATAATTATGCTCTCCATTCCCAGAGATACCCGCACAGAAATAGAGGGGTATGGAGTGAAAAAAATTAATGCTGCTAATGTTGATGGTGGGCCAGCTTTAACTGCCAGAACCGTCAGTAATCTCTTAGGTGGGGCGGGAATTGATCGCTATGTGCGAATTAACGTTCTGGGAGTTGCCAAGCTGATTGATGCTTTAGGAGGCGTAACAGTCTACGTCCCCAAAGATATGAAGTACCAAGATGATTCTCAGCATTTGTACATCAATTTGAAGGCGGGTAAGCAGCATCTCAACGGCGAACAAACACTGCAATTGCTGCGGTTTCGCCATGACGAACTTGGTGATATTGGTCGAATTCAACGCCAGCAAATGGTCATGCGGGCTTTGATGGATCAAACACTCAACCCAGCTACTGTTGCTCAATTACCTAAAGTTTTGGATGTAGTTAAAGACCACATCGATACTAATTTGACGGTTGAAGAGTTAGTGGCGCTAATGGGTTTTGGCGTGCGGACAAATCGCTCTAATATGCAAATGTTAATGCTGCCAGGTCGCTTTAGCGAAAAAAATGAGTTTGATGCTAGCTATTGGTTGCCCAGTAAAAATGGTATTGCTAAACTGATGGCTCAACATTTTGGCTTGGAATCAGAACAAGAACAGCAGATGGCTGATCCACGCTCTTTGCGTGTAGCAATTCAAGATAGTACAGGTGGCGATCGCTCTAATCTCCAACCATTAATTAGAGCCTTGGAAAAATCTGGATATCGCAACATTTATATAGCTAAGGCATGGGGTGAACCTCTAGAGGTAACTCATATTGTCGCCCAGCAAGGAGATGGTGACAGCGCCGAATCAATTCGTGAAACTTTGGGATTTGGCGAAGTGCGTGTGGAAAGTACTGGCAACCTTGGCTCGGATGTCAGTATTCAAGTAGGTCAAGATTGGTTGCAACAAAAATCTATTTTGGAGAAGTCGCTGAGTAAATAATTCGTAATTCGTAATTCGTAATTAATTACACTGGCACAAATGCTGCTGAGAGAGAATTTACTGTTTGGCTGAGTTCTTGGAGTTTAGCTGCTACTGCACCATTGGTTAATAATTCCTCTGCTTTAGCTAAACCCTCTGGCATATCTGAACAAATACCACTCCGCCATAAGTAAAATCCACCATTCCACAAGGCTGTTTGCATTAGTTCACCTGGTTTACCTGCTAAAATATCCTGAATATCCGCCACCAATTCTTCAGTAGTTCCAAGGGGTACGTTCTTGGTAGTAAAGCCGTAATCACGCGGTACGAGGTGCAATCGTTCTACCTCTTGGGATGCTATGGATGGAGATAAGCTGATAATTGCAGTGCGATCGCGCGGTAAGTCGCAACTACCTTCCAGTCCTTTTACTAATGTAAATTTCGTTACGCCCCGCAGCCCTAGAGCTATCTTAAACATCCCTTCTGTCGGCGGATGCACAAATCCAGCAATGACATGAGCATCACCAGCATAAGGACACCAAATTAGCTCCATTGTCGCCAAGGGCGGACGTTTGCCAAGTTGATCGCGGTATTCCCAAATACTTGTAATTAAGGGAAAATGCTGTGGTAAATAAATAAAGCCGATTCCCGTTTGCTCAAAAACTTGCTGGGTTTCTGCCAGTGGTAGGTTAGTCCAATCGACTCCTAAACCTTGCCAAATATCTATTAGGGGTAAGCCGTACTTTGTTGGCAGGCGATCGCCTCCGTGCATTATGACTGGTTGTCCAACTGCGGCGAGGATTAAAGCTGTTACCGGACTAATTGGTGCTGTACGGGTTCTGCCATCATAAGGGATGCCAAGAGTGATCGCAGTTCGGCCAGAGTCGAATGGTTGCAGCTTTGGCCCCAATTCATCATAAGCATCCAACATTCCTGCTAACTCTTCCCCTGTAGGACGTTTGATTCGATGAGCAATCAAAAACGCTCCAATTTGGGCTGGTGTCGCTTCACCCAGCAGCATCATTTTAGTAGCGCTGGCTGCTTCAGCGCGAGTTAAATTTTCCCCTGTGTGGTTTCCGCTACCTACTTTTTTCAGTAATTCCCTAAATACATTGCTCATTTGTCCTTTGTCCTTTGTCTACTGTCATTTGTCCATTGTCCTTTCTGAAAATGACTAATGACCAATGACTAATAACTAATGACTAATAAATAATGACACTCAAGAAGCCGATCGCTGCTGGTCAATTTGTAATGGGATATTTTCCCGCACGAGTTGCCAAAAGTACTTAATGGGGGGAATTTGTAGTCGGTCTTGAGTTGTCACCATAACTACCCGCCGAGTCAAACTTGAACCATCTGTTAAAGCACTAATATTATTGTTCTCTAAGGAACGAACCGCTAAAGTAGGGTCAAGACGTGCTTCCAGTAATGCTGATTGAGGTAGCAAAGCGATTAATTCTCCTTGGCGCACCACTCCTCGAAAGGCATCTAGGGTATTTACCTCTAAAGCCGCCTGGAGTGTAGCTTCCATTCGCTCAAATCTATCTTGTATTAAGCGCTGCATCCCATAACCATCTTTAAAAACCACTTGGGGATAAAGAATTAGCTCCGACCAAGGGACACATTCATATTGTGCCAGGGGATGATTAGCTGCGGTGAGAACTTCTATCGGTTCATCATAAAGTACTTCTACCACCATTTCCCTAGCAGTGGTTAAAAAGCGATTATTCATCACAATTGCTAAATCTACCAATCCATCTTTGAGGACTTTCAGGGCGCGATCGCTTCCTAATGAAGTCACCCGCAATTGCACATCTGGATAAGCATGACAAAATTTTTGCAACACTGGTGGTAAGTAAGATCCACATAATGAGTGAATCACGGCAATGCAAAGTTCTGGTTGCTTTCCGGCGATTAAATCAGCTAATTCTTGTGTAGCTGTCTCCCATTCTTGGCAAATTTTACGGACACGGGGTAGTAAACATTCACCTCCTAGCGTTAATTTGGCGTGAGTAGTTCTATGAAAAAGTTCTACACCCAAATCTGCTTCTAATGCCTGGATTTGGCGACTAATCGTCGATTGGGTAACACCAGATGTTCGCGCTGCTTGTTGAAAGCTGCCGGTTTGTGCGATCGCTAGAAAGGCTTGCAACTGCTCTAGGCGCATTTTTATGTAGCCTGAATTACATTTATCTGTTTCATTAAGTTAACGGCTTTTTAACCAAAATTTAGTATAGTTTGTTACAGTAATTTTTCTCTGCTTTACATTTGGGTAAATCAGCTTTTACTGCCTTTTTCGTCAATTATCCGCTTTCCACGGATTTTTTTGATAAATATCGCCAAAAAAGAACTGACTATTTCTATTCTGTCTGCTAAAGCGCAGTGTTATACCATTTCACGAAAAATTTGATGGAGATGTAAACCCTGAAAGCCTTGCTGCATCTAAGTTTTTTGATTGCGAATTGCGTTAGCCCATTGCGAATTGTGAATTGGTATTAGGCTGCTGGCGTTGCGGTAGAATCTGCGTCATAGTCCTTCAGTTGCCCATCTTCCATATAAATGATGCGATCGGCAATATCGAGGATGCGGTTGTCGTGGGTAACTAGCAAAATCGTGCAGCCTTGTTCTTTGGCTAGCTTCTGCATTATTTCTACAACATCGCGCCCAGATTTTTTGTCGAGTGCAGCAGTAGGTTCATCTGCTAAGACAATCTTAGGGTGGCTAACTAAAGCACGAGCGATTGCTACCCGTTGCTTTTGCCCTCCAGATAGTTTCTCTGGGTAGTAATCGACACGATCTGCTAAACCGACAGTTTCCAAAATGGCGATCGCTTTGGCGTTGATATCCTGATTGAGAAAATCATTATGCAACTCTAAAGACATTCGGACATTTTCTCTAGCTGTCAAAAAAGTCATCAGGTTATGAGCCTGGAAAATATAACCAATTTTGCGGCGCAGCTTAGTTAACTGATGCTTTTTGGCATCACAAATTTCCTCTCCTAAGATTTTGAGACTACCTTCTTGGGCAGAACGTAATCCACCCATTAAGGTTAACAAGGTAGTTTTCCCCGATCCAGAGGGGCCAGTCATAATGACAATTTCCCCTGCATTAATCTCCAAATTAATATCAAATAATACTTGTTTACGAAGCCCACCTTCACCAAAATAGTGGTTGAGGTTACTAACAGAAATTACAGATTCTAAAGTAGAAAGTGTTGAGTTGGAATTTTCTGGTAAAGATTTTTGTAACATAGGATTTTATAAAGCATTGGGTAGAAAAAATAATTCTTGTAGAGACGCGATTCATTGCGTCTTCTTCTATAGAGACATAATTCATCGTGCCTTATTCTATAGAGACATAATTCATCGCGTCTAAAAAACATCAGCAGGATCAGCAGATCGTAACTTCCGTATTGCGATCGCACCAGAAACACTACACATAATCACGGTCAAAATCCAAACCTGGATCGCCCGTTCCATTTTCATGAAAATAGGAAGCATTGTCGCTGCATAAGTGACTTGATACAACCCAAAAGAAAGAATGAATCCAGGCAGAAAACCTAATATAGCCAATAACAATGCTTCTTGAATTAGAACTCCCAAAAGATAGTTATCGGTGTATCCCATTGCTTTGAGGGTGGCGTATTCTGGCAAGTGATCAGAAACATCAGAGTAAAGGATTTGATAGACAATCACGATGCCAACGATAAACCCGACTGCTGTACCCAAACCGAAAATAAAACCAATGCCAGTACCGGCTTCCCAGTAAGTTCTCTCCACCTTGGCAAACTCTTCTGGAGTTAGGACTCTGACATCTTTAGGTAGTCCATTGACAAGTTGCGATCGCACTTTTTCTGGATCTGCATTTGGTTTAAGCGTGATTAACCCAACTTCGATGCGATCGGGTTTACGTTCTGGAAATAACTGGAGAAAAGTCGAATCACTGGTGATCACATTACCATCGGCAGCAAAAGAAGCACCATCAGTAAACAAGCCTTTAACAAAGACGGCTTTACTATTCAGTTCCGTGTCAAATTTGCCTGTTTTCTTCCAAATATCAGCAACTGCACCGTATTCTGGGCGACCTGCCTGGTCAAAGATAACTTGATACAACTGTTTAAGTTGATCCTGATTTTGTTTGATTTCAGGTGATTTGAATGGTGATTGTGTTGGATCAACACCCCAAACCAAAATGGCACGCTCAAGACGTGTTTCAGGATTTCGCCACTGTCCAGTGCTGATGTAGACAGAATTAACTGACTGAACACCTTCATAACCTAATGTTTGATATAGTCGCTCTCTGGAGAAATTTTTTACAGAAAATAAAGTTTGAAATTGGGGATTAATTAAAACTAAATCTGCTTGTAAATTGCGATGAGGTTTCACCGCAGCATCAAAAAGCGCACTTTCAAATCCTAACTGGATAAACATAAGTATATCGGCAAAGGCAATACCTGCGACTGCAATAGCCAGACGGTTTTTTTCTTTCATTAACTGCCGCCATGCTAGCGGCGTTTTGCGAAATAGTTTAGAAAACATATTCAAAAAAACCTTAATAATCCAATGTTTCAGCTTGCTGCTTAAGCTGGCGCTCTCGCATGAAAAGAAATAAGGGAAGACCTAAAGACACACCAACCAAAAGGTTACAAGCAATATAAACCCAGAGATTTTGCATTTTTAGACGTGTCCCTTCCCAAAATACAAATGTCCACAAGACTAGCGATGAAACAATAACATCCATGCCAAAAAACCCAGAAATTTTGTTCGCAAAAAGTTGTTCAAAAAACAGCCTTATATCAAGACCATGCTCTAAGATGAATGGAACAAATTGGGAGTAAGGTAGAACGAAGCCAAGTACACAAAGCAAAAGGTATATGACTTTAATCATGATTTAATTCACCCTCTAAAAAATGCTGAAATACACGAGATAGCGAATAACAACTCTATATTTCAATTGCTGTCTGTACCTGTAAATTAGTGAAACCTGCAACTCGCTTGCTGTTTTCAGGACTGAGGCGAATTTTCACCTCAACTACTCGGCTATCAAGGTTTTCCCCTGGCTGGTTGCTGAAAACGTTTTGTCTATTTACCTGCAAGCCAATTTGGGCAACGGTTCCTCGCAGTTCACCGACAAACGCCTGACTGCTAATCACTGCCTGTTGTCCTAGTTTCACTTTACCGATGTCGGTTTGATAAACTTCTGCCACTGCCATCATCTGGTTTGTTTGCGCTAAGTCTGCAATGCCAGAAGTACTAATTTTTTCTCCGACTCGCGTATGAATTTTGATGATCTGTCCCGCCATTGGTGCTTTGATGTAAGCACCCGCCAATTCAGTTTGGGCATGTTTGAGTGTAGCGATCGCATTTTCAACTTCTGTCTTAGCTGCGGCTACATCTACAGGGCGAACTTCTGCAATACTGGTAAGCGTGGCTTTGGCTTCACTAACTTGCTTGCTACCAGTGGCATTAGTGCGGGCGAGTGCTGCTTTAGCTTCAGATAATTGTTTGCTAGCAGTAGTATTAATCCGGTTGAGAACTGCTTTGGCTTCGTCTACTTGTTGTTTAGCAGTTTCTACAGTCAAGCCTTTGCTGTCATACAAAGAATTAGAAACTGCACCTTGAGAATATAGCTGCTGATAACGTTGATATTCAGCTTCGGCATTTTTCAGTTCTGCCTCTAGCTTCTTAATTGTTGCCTCTTGCGCGATTCTGTCGCCTTCCCACTGTGCCTCTATGCGGAATATCGCTTCCTGCTGCGCTGTTTTGTCTCCTTGGGATTGAGCCTGAAGTCGTTCAACACTGGCTTGCTGGGCGTTAATTTCTCCTACTTTTGCTCCAGCTTGCACTTGAGCGAGTTTAGCTTGAGCAACTCTAACTTGTTGTTGGGCTTGTAATACAGCAGTTTGTAAACGATCGCGGGCATCTAAAATTGCTACCAACTGTCCGGCTTGAACGCGATCGCCTTCTTTGACTAAAATTTTGGCAATGCGATCGCCATCCAATGCCAAGGGCGCAAACAAGCTAATTACCTCAGCTTCGGGTTCGAGTCGTCCTAATGCAGCCACTTTTTGAATTTTGGGCATGGTTTCTACTGGCTCAGATTTCTCTGTTTGACCAACTAACCCAGACCGAGAAATTCCATAAACAACAATTCCACCTGTAATCAAAGTAGCTACAATTACTAATGCAATTAACCCTTTATTATTAGAAGATTTTTTTGACAAAACCATCTCTTTTACTCTCCTAAAAAATCTAACTCTCAAAATCTGTTTTATTTCTAACTCCTAACTCTTGCGGCAAATATGCCGTGAGCATTTTGCCTAACAATGTACATTGTTCAATAAAATCAATTGTTTCATCACCCCATAACTTCTCCAAAATTAAACCGTTGACAAAGCTCAAGACAAAGGAAGCCAATACCGGATCTTGAATACCTAAAAAATCGCAGGCTGCCTGCTGATAACGCTGGTTAGTCCGCTTAAAAACACTATTACTCAACATTTCTTTAGAGTCTTGATGTTGACAAAAATCAATCCAAATATAAGTCCATTTAATGAAGTAATCTTCGTTTTTCACTAGATACCTGCCTAGTGCTTCCATTGCCGCTTGTAAGGTTTGCGCTCCTTCTAATTCAGCCAACGCTGCACTTAAATCTTGCTCACATATTTCTTGGGCCAATTGCTCAAATAAAGCTTGTTTGCTAGGAAAATAGTGGTACAACGTACCAGTAGAAACCCTTAATCCTTCAGCGATTTGGCGCATAGTAATGGAACCATAGCCTTTTTGGGCAAATAAATCAAAGCACTTGTCAAGCAGTTCTTTACGGTATTGCTCATGGTCAACAATCTTAGGCATGACTCATTTTTTTATATCGAACGCTCGTTATATTTTATAATACTATACTTTTGCAGTTTAGCTACAGAGGTTCTCGCTTGAGTGAAATACAAAATATCGGAAGATTGAGGGAAATTACCACTCAGCTAAAGCGATCGCTATTCCTTGTTGCAAATCTGGTGTGAGTGCAGCATTATTGGCTAACTGCTGCAATTTTTGATGTGCAACTTCCCCATCCAAATTTTTGAGTGCTGCGATCGCGTGTAGTCTCACTGATACATTAGAATCAGCTAACAGTGAAATCAATGGTTCAATTGCTTGTATTTCGCCTAACTGTCCTAAAGATAAAGCGATCGCACTTTTGATGTTGACAATCTCTGTGGCTGGGTGCTGCGATTGCAGTATTTGCAATAATATTTCTGCGGCTTGTGTAGTTTGCGACTTTTGGACTCGCCCCAAAACGGTGACAATTTCTTGCCAAAGTGTCTCTGAAGTGATTTGATTAAATGCTGTTTGCAAATATTCCAAACTAGATGGTGTCCCCACCCAACTTAAAGCGCGGATGGTTTCTAATTGCAGCTTTGTTGGTGTTTGAGGTGAAATCAACAAATCAAATAAATGTTTTGCAGCGTCATTACAACCCATCCGAGAAAGGGAAACTGCGGCTGCACAACAAACATCAAGGTTAAAGTCGTAAAGCTTGGGTTGCAGTCTTGTGACCAAATCTAATGCTTCGCGCAAATCGGGGCGAAAACCTAAACCAAGCACTGCTGCACGCCTAACTGTAGCAGCAATATCATTTAAAGCGTTTAACAAAATTGGTGGTATACGTTCGTCGTGAAAACTGCTGAGGGCTTCAATTGCAGCAGTGCGGATTGTGGCTTGTGAATCTTGTACTACACTCAATAGCGGTGCAATGGTTTCTGTTTGGGGAATACAGGAAAGCGATCGCACTGCTAAAAGTCGTGTATCTTCCTCTAATAGAAGTTCAGTTAGTGAAGTAATAGCAACATTACCCATTTGCCCTAGTGCTGTAGCTGCGATCGCTTTGAGTTCTTCATCCTCATCAGTTTTCAACAATTCAACTAAGGGTGCGATCGCTTCTGGGTGCTGAAATTCGCCCAAGGTTCGCGCTGCATACCAGCGTAATTCTTCCTCTGCATCTTCATCTTTTAAGATGTCAATGAGTGGTGGGATAGCAATATTTCCCAAGTGAGTCAAAACTTTGGTGATTTCCCAGCGTTGTTGAAAATCTCCCATCTCTAACATTGAAATTGCTAATGTCAGCAGATATTCTCGATTTTTAACTACCTCTGGATGTTGTGAGTCTGACCCTAAAATTAATTGTTGTAAATATTGAATCAGTGATGACCAATCAGCTGCATTATATGCTGTCTGGGCTTGCACCAAAAGCTGGTTGATATTACTCACGATACTCTGAATTGTATTGTTTAAGTGGGCTTGACTACAACTGAATTACCTTCAATTTTGGCGGCGTAAGTTTTAAGCGCTTCTGTCGCTGGGCCTTTTAGCACCTTACCATCAACCCCATATTCTGAACCATGACAGGGACAAGCGAATTTTTTTGCCTCAGCTTTCCATGCGACGGTACAACCTGCGTGAGTACAGGTAGGGTTGACAGCTGTTAGATTTGCGCCTTTAGATGTGCCGACTACCAACACAGGCCCAGCAGATGAGTTTTTAGCCAGTAATTGACCAGTTTTATCTAATTCTGCGGAAGTTCCTACTGTTTGCCAATCCCCAGTTGCAGAAGGTGTTTGAGAAGAACAAGCTGCGATCGCTACAGGTAGAGAACTCGCTATCAAACCCAAACCTACCCAATTAATAAAATCACGACGTTTCATAGTTGCTGAAATAATATCTAAGTTTTCGCTAACATCTGCCACCTCGATTTTGAATTAGTCTATGGCAATCCAAAATCCCTTCAGTCATCTCAAACCCTCTTCATCAAGCGGTTTGTGTAGCTCATTGGCTGACTGTGATGCAAAAAATGCATATTACGTATCCTTTTTCAGCAATTTTACTAAAAAATCGTAACAATTTATACGATTTTAACAGAAATCTCGCATTAAGTTATGAGTATCGAAATTGTTACATGAACATTATCTAAACCTGCTTGACAAATTTTACAGATGCAAATGGAGACAAGTTTTTCTTGACTAACCACGGATTTGAAGTTTCACGTTGAAATGCTTTTAAGTAACAATAATCAGCCGTAATCAAATATTAAGTCTTTATTCCCTAAACCTCGTAGATGTACCACCTAATGGAACTACGGGTTGATTGATATTGGGCAATTAGCAGCAAAAATTCTCACGAGAGTCAGCCTCATGACAGACACAACAACTACGACTACCAGCCTCAATAAATTCGAGAAATTCAAGGCGCAAAAAGATGGACTCGCCATCAGGGATGAGATAGAGAAATTTGCCGCCTTGGGCTGGGAAGCAATGGACGAAACAGATCGCGATCATCGCCTCAAGTGGGTAGGCGTGTTTTTCCGCCCTGTTACCCCAGGCAAGTTT
Organism: Nostoc sp. LEGE 12447; assembly: GCF_015206985.1. Lineage (NCBI taxonomy): Bacteria > Bacillati > Cyanobacteriota > Cyanophyceae > Nostocales > Nostocaceae > Nostoc > Nostoc sp. LEGE 12447. The sequence goes on from NZ_JADEXT010000011.1 coordinate 109,840, forward strand.
ATGATGCGGTTACGGATGCCTAATGGTATTCTCACCAGCAGTCAGATGAGTGTTTTAGCCCAAGTGGTGCAGCGTTACGGAGATGATGGGTGCGCCGATATTACCACCAGACAGAATATCCAATTACGGGGAATCAGAATTGAAGATTTACCAGATATCTTTAATAGATTTCACGCAGTTGGTTTAACCACTATCCAATCAGGGATGGATAACATCCGCAATATTACAGGCGATCCGGTGGCGGGGTTGGATGCTGATGAGTTGTACGATACAAGAGAGTTGATACAGCAAATTCAAGATATGCTCACCAACAACGGTGAAGGAAACCCAGAGTTTAGCAACTTACCACGGAAATTTAACATTGCGATCGCAGGTGGAAGAGACAATTCAGTTCACGCTGAAATTAACGATTTAGCTTTTGTTCCAGCATTTAAGGAAGGGACTGGGGACTGGGGACTAGGGACTGGGGAAAAATCTTCCGAGTCCCCAATATTTGGTTTTAACATCCTCGTCGGTGGCTTTTTCTCAGCTAAACGTTGTGAGGCGGCGATTCCTCTAAATGCTTGGGTAGTTCCAGAAGATGTGGTAGCTGTATGTAGAGCAGTTTTGGAAGTCTTTCGTGACAACGGGCCGCGTGCTAATCGGCAAAAATCCCGCTTGATGTGGCTAATTGATGAATGGGGTGTAGATAAATTTCGAGCAGAAGTAGAAAGCCGTTTGGGTAAATCATTATTACCCGCAGCCGCAAAAGACGAGATCGACTGGGAAAAACGTGACCATATTGGGGTATATAAACAAAAACAACCGGGATTAAATTACGCAGGCTTAAATATTCCTGTCGGTCGTCTTTATGCCGAAGATATGTTTGAAATTGCTCGTCTAGCGGAAGTTTTTGGCAGTAGTGAAATCCGCTTTACCGTTGAGCAAAACATCGTCATCCCCAATATTTCTGACTCACGGTTAGCAACATTTTTAACAGAACCATTACTAGAAAGGTTTTCTATTGATCCAGGTTTACTGGCGCGATCGCTAGTATCTTGCACAGGCGCACAATTTTGCAACTTCGCCCTCATCGAAACCAAAAACCGCGCCCTGGAAATGATTAAAGCCTTAGAAGAAGAGTTAATCTTTACCAATCCAGTCCGAATTCACTGGACAGGTTGCCCTAACTCTTGCGGCCAGCCCCAAGTTGCAGACATCGGCTTGATGGGAACTAAAACTCGTAAAAATGGCAAAACCCTCGAAGGTGTTGACATATATATGGGCGGTAAAGTCGGCAAAGACGCTCATTTAGGAACTTGCGTTATCAAAGGCATACCCTGCGAAGACTTGCAACCACTATTGCAAAATTTACTAATCGAAAACTTTGGGGCGAAACTCAAGCAAGAAGCCTTACTAGTTAGTAACTGCAAACTTTAAGACTTAAACTTCGACCTTAAAGACTTAACCTTCGACCTTAAAGACTTAACCTTCAAACTTAAAGACTTAAGCTTCGACCTTTAAGGCTTAACCTTCGAACTTTAAGGCTTAAGCTTCGACCTTAAAGACTTAACCTTCGACCTTAAAGACTTAAGGTTCGACCTTAAAGCCTTATCTTCTCCTACCTCTTCACCGTAGTTTATTCAATTAGAAAGATTGGAATGCTTAAAAACTTATTTTCATTTAGCGATCGCTACCGAATTTTACATCAAACTTGGTTTGCTTTCTTTCTTACCTTTGTCTGTTGGTTTAATTTTGCTCCCTTCGCTACAACCATTGGCAAAGAGCTAAGTTTAGCGCCTGAGCAAATCAAAACTTTGGGTATCTGTAACCTTGCTCTCACAATACCTGCACGGCTAATTATTGGGATGCTTCTGGATCGTTTTGGTCCCAGAATCACCTACTCAATCTTGCTGATGTTTGCGGCTGTTCCTTGTTTAGCAACGGCACTAGCGCAAGATTTTAATCAACTAGTTATCAGTCGTTTGCTGATGGGAATTGTCGGCTCTGGGTTTGTTGTCGGTATCCGTATGGTAGGGGAATGGTTCCAGCCGAAGGAGATGGGAATTGCTCAAGGCATTTATGGCGGTTGGGGTAATTTTGGGGCTTTTGGTGCAGAGTTTGCCTTACCGATACTTGCAGTTTCTACTAGCTTTTTCGCTGGTGGTGCTTCTAACTGGCGATTTGCGATCGCACTTACAGGGATCATTACAGCTATCTACGGCGTAATTTATTACAACAACGTCCAAGATACACCCACTGGTAAAGTCTACAAGAAACCGAAGAAAAATGGTTCTTTAGAAGTGACTAGTGTTAAAAGCTTCTGGGCGATGATTGTCTCGAATTTTGGTTTGATTTTCGCTTTAGGTTTATTAGCTTGGCGCTTAGAACAAAAGAACATTCACTTCCTAACTTTGAGCCAAATGTATTTGGCTTGGTTACTATTAGCAGGATTGTTTGCTTACCAAAGTTATAAAGCTTGGCAAGTAAACCGAGAACTTCTCACTGGCAAGAAAACTTACCCTGCATCTGAACGCTTCCAATTTGGTCAAGTAGCTTTACTCGAATTTACTTACATAACTAACTTTGGCAGCGAATTAGCAGTTGTTTCTATGCTCCCAGCATTCTTTGAAAAAACTTTTGCTCTAGAGCATGTTGTCGCTGGGATGATTGCTGCTACCTATCCCTTTTTGAATTTGGTTTCTCGTCCTAGTGGTGGCTTAATTTCTGATAAATTTAGCTCCCGCAAATGGACAATGACAATTATTAGTGCTGGCATCGGTGTTAGTTATTTGATTGCACATTTTATTAATGGTAACTGGCCAATTCCGCTAGCGATCGCAGTTACAATGTTTGCCGCTTACTTTGCTCAAGCTGGCTGCGGTGCAACTTACAGTATCGTACCCTTAATTAAAAAGGAAGCCACTGGACAAATTGCCGGTAATGTGGGAGCTTACGGTAATTTTGGCGGCGTAGTTTACCTAACAATTTTTAGCCTAACCGACGCTCCCACACTATTTACCACAATGGGTATAGCTGCACTAATCTGTGCTTTTATGTGTGCTTTCTTCCTCAAAGAACCAAAAGGTTCCTTTGCCGCAGCTTATGAAGGTGAATTACCAGAAACTGCCACTCAAAACCCTACCTTTATAGCGGAAAAATAGACTTCTGCATTGGACATTGTAAGAGAGATTTTCATTTTTTCTTGTGAGTGCAACTCATGAAATTTCTTGACTACCCGCTTCAAGGTGACTCGTAAAATAAGATTGTTTTTTCTCAGCGCTCTCTGCGCCTCTGTGGTTAAATAAATTACTTTTGAACCGCAGAGACGCAGAGGACACAGAGTAAAGTGCTTAAAGAATAATTTCTACACTATTCTTTACTCCCTAACATTTCTCAAACAGTCGCTAAATCTGAGGTTGCACAATCAAAATAACAAAATGGTACAACTGCCATGAGTGAATTTACCAAAACTCTTTGTCCTTACTGTGGTGTTGGTTGTGGACTAGAAGTTTCACCCCCAGCCCAACTTGGCAAAGCAACTAATCGAGATAGTGAAGGAAATCCGACTTGGCGGGTGCGCGGCGATAAAGCCCATCCATCTAGTCAAGGAATGGTTTGTGTCAAAGGCGCAACGATCGCAGAATCTTTAGATAAAAATAGATTACATTACCCAATGATGCGAGACTCTTTAGATCAAGAGTTTCGGCGCGTTAGTTGGGATGAAGCTTTTAATCTCATCACGCAGCGCATTCAAACAGTCCGCTTCACCCAGGGGACAGAAGCCTTATGTATGTACGGTTCTGGTCAGTTTCAAACCGAGGACTACTACATAGCCCAGAAGCTCATGAAAGGCTGTCTGGGTACTAATAATTTTGATGCCAACTCACGTTTATGTATGTCTAGTGCTGTGGCTGGCTACATTCAAAGCTTTGGCGCAGATGGCCCCCCATGTTGTTACGAAGACCTAGAGTTAACTGACTGTGCATTTTTAATTGGTACTAATACAGCCGAATGTCACCCCATAGTTTTTAACCGACTGGAGAAATATCATAAAAAAAACCGCAAAGTCAAAATGATCGTGGTTGATCCCCGACGCACACCAACCGCCGAAGCCGCCGACTTACATTTAGCCATTCGTCCCGGTACAGATATCGATTTGTTAAACGGCATCGCCCACTTATTGATGCGCTGGAATTACATTGATACCATGTTCATGGACGACTGCACCAGCAACTTTCCCGCTTATGCTGAGGTGATTCGCCACTATCCACCGGAAGTCGTGGCTCGTCAATGTGGAATCAGTATTGAAGATTTAGAAACAGCAGCACGCTACTGGGGTGAATCTCGGCGGGTACTGTCTTTGTGGTCAATGGGTGTGAATCAATCGTCAGAGGGAACAGCTAAGGTAAGAACTATCATCAACCTGCATCTGATGACTGGACAAATCGGCAAACCTGGGGCTGGCCCTTTTTCCCTCACTGGACAACCAAACGCAATGGGAGGAAGGGAAGCCGGTGGTTTGGCGCATTTATTACCGGGCTATCGGGTAGTGAAAAATCCCCAGCATCGGGCAGAAGTTGAGCAGTTTTGGGGACTTAAACCAGGACAGATTTCACCCAATCCCGGTTTGACTGCTTGGGATATGATTACTGGCTTGGAAAATGATGCTGTCGGGTTATTGTGGATTGCAGCTACTAATCCGGCTGTAAGTATGCCAGATTTGGAGCGAACTAAGAAGGCGTTGTTGCGATCGCCTTTTACCATTTACCAAGATGCTTATTATCCCACAGAAACCTCTGCCTATGCTCACGTTTTGCTACCAGCAGCCCAGTGGGGTGAAAAAACTGGTGTGATGACAAACTCCGAACGGGTGGTAACTTTGTGTCAAGCATTCCGCCAACCGCCAAGAGAAGCTAAAGCAGATTGGGAAATTTTCGCTGAAGTTGGACGGAGATTAGGTTTTGAAAAAGAGTTCGCCTTTGCTAACTCGGCTGAAGTTTATGCTGAATTCGTCCAATTAACTCAAAATCGCCCCTGCGATATGACAGGTATCAGTCATGAACAATTGACACAAGGCCCGACTCAATGGCCTTACCCAGCCAAGAAAGGAGAGTCAGTATTTATTGATAGTGAAACAGGACTCTTAAGTTTTCAACCAGAAGAAGAAACTTTCTCTCAAAAAGAAGCCGAGAAGAAGCGTAAGTACCATACACTCAGAACGGGAAAACGACTCTACACTGATTTACACTTTCATACCCCTGATGGACGCGCTCAATTTGGGGCATATTACTCAAAGGGATTGGCAGAACCACCAGACCCAGATTATCCTTTTGTGCTAACTAATGGGAGACTTTACGGACATTGGCACACCCAGACACGCACCGGTCGCATTGAAAAAATTTGCAAAATGCACCCCGAACCGTTTATCGAAATTCATCCCCGTGATGCGGCGAAGTTAGGTATTGTAGATAACCAATCTGTACAAGTGCGATCGCGTCGTGGTAAAGCTCAGTTTCCTGCGAAAGTGACAAAAGCGATCGCACCAGGTACAGTTTTTGTCCCTATGCACTGGGGTTCACTGTGGGCTGATAATGCCGAAGCTAACGCCCTCACCCATCCAGAATCTTGCCCAGATTCGCTGCAACCAGAATTAAAAGCCTGTGCTGTGCAGCTGATACCAATTTTTGTAGAAGTTACAGTCAAAGATTATCAATTCCAGTCATCACAATGGTAAGCTGCAAAGTGTATTTATAAAGAGGGAATTAACAATCAATCACTAATAGGTAATTTAGTCAATAATAAATAACTAATAGTGATTATAAATTTTTATGGCTCTCTACTCTTGACTCATAGCAATTACTATATATAAAAAGGCTAAATTTCTAGTAAACAGATATTTTACTAGCGTCGAGTTAAGCTATGGGAAAGAATAAAAATCAGATAGTAAACTTACAAATCATCTTTTTTTAATCCTCTAGATTCATCTATGGGATTTTCTTTTATTTAAAAATCAGGTGCAGCAAATGAAAAAGTTAATGAGGCGAATTCTCGGAGCTACCACAGATGAGAACTTCATGCACATCATTGAAAACATTGAAGTGCTAGTTTCTAAAGTTCTATCTATTTTTATGGTAGTTGTAATTTTGGTTGCGATCGGAGACTTAGCAGTTTTTATTCTTAAAGAGTTATTTACAGCTCCCTATGCAAAGTTTAACACAACCTTGTATAAAATATTTGGGTTATTTTTGAATATTTTAATTGCTTTAGAAATTTTAGAAAATATCACAGCTTATTTGCGAAAGCACGTCTTTCAAGTTGAATTAGTTATTGTCACATCTTTAATTGCTGTTGCCAGAAAAATTATCATTCTTGATTTAGAAAAAGTTTCAGGTATTGATATAATTGGTTTAGGAATTGCTATTCTCGCCCTCTCAATTAGTTACTTGATAATTCGGCTCAGTAATGACAGAAATACTCGTTAACAATAGAGCTTGATTAAGATATTTTCGGGTATAATATTTAGGAAGATATAGTTTGGTCTGAATCCACCTAAAAATATAGAGTATACGGGATAATTAAGAACAACCAAAACTCCATTTTGGATAAATTATTAGTGTGCGATCACTATTTATGTATTGTTTTTAATTACTAATTGGTGTAAATGAAATCTAAAAAATTATCCATACTTTAAAATCGTTAATTTTAAATAATCGAATTTTGAATACTTGACTATGACAGATTTTTTTCAATTTGAAGCAGACTTTGTTGATTCCCTGCGTTGTATCCCCATGCAGGTGCGCTGCAATTTAGATACTTGTGGCATTAAGCTAAAATTGTCTGATTGGAATCAAATGACTACAGCCGAACGTCAAGCTTTAGTCGATTTACCTTGCACAACAGAAACGGAAATTCAGTCTTACCGCGAACATATCGAACAATTAATTCTAGAACGCACGGGTATACCAGCTACAAAATTACCCATTGAGCCACATCCTGCATGGCTAGACTCTAATACCGTACCACCTAGCCTCCAGGAAAAAGCTCAAGAAATAGGTGTAAACCTGACACCGCAACATTGGGCAGCTTTAACGCCTTTACAGCGTTTTGCCTTAATTAAACTCAGTCGCCCAGGGCATGAAAGCAAAAATTTTAAGAGAGCGATCGCAGAATTTAATCTGCTTTAATTACAGAATAAAAGTATTCAGTGCATTACACTTTGTTAACTTGCCATCATCAAATGATACATTATCGCCGAGTGAGTGCTGTAATGTGTCAAAAATTTGTGCGTCTGCTCACGCCTAATAGACTCAACTCTAAATTAATATTTATTTTATAAACAACTGCTAAATATTGATTCTAGACTATTGACTATTAACTAATAGGTGGGGGTAGAAAATATGGCTGCAAAGAAACTTTTGATGCTGGTTGGGGACTATGTAGAAGACTATGAAGTGATGGTTCCTTTTCAGGCGTTACAAATGGTGGGGCATACCGTCCATGCAGTTTGCCCAGACAAAAAAGCTGGTGACAAGGTGCGGACAGCAGTTCATGACTTTGAAGGAGATCAAACTTATAGTGAAAAACCCGGTCACAATTTCACTTTAAATGCTACTTTCGCGGAAGTAGACGCTGCAACTTATGATGGCTTAATCATTCCCGGAGGAAGGGCACCAGAATATATCCGCCTGAATCAGCAGGTACTAGAAATCACCCGTCACTTTGCCCAAACGAAAAAACCGATTGCTGCCATCTGCCACGGCTTACAGTTATTAGCAACTGCCGATGTACTGCAAGGGAAGAGATGCACTGGGTACCCTGCTTGTAGTCCAGATGTCAAGAGTGCTGGAGGGATTTATGTTGATATCGCTGTTGATGAGGCAATAGTTGATGGTAATTTGGTAACGGCACCAGCTTGGCCTGCTCACCCCCGTTGGCTGGCAGAATTCCTGATAGTACTTGGAACTAAGATTGAACACCCACAACTAGCTACAGTTATTTGAGCCAATACACCGAAAATCTTTTGGGGCGATATTCAGGGCAGTTTCTTTACCTACTCCCTACTTCAAATAGACTGTGGCAAAAACAGCTGACCTTTAAAGTGAGACTCCTACGGACGCTCGATTACTCGCTACCGCCAGTTACTCATTGAGAAACTCTCTTCTTTACAAGACACTTTGCGTTCGCAGAGCGTTCCGTAAAGCCTCCGGTATAGCTCCGCTTAGGGCGCAGCCTCTGTGTCCCTTTGGAAGAAGACCATACTAGCTCGCAACAGACCACGAGAAATTATATATTTTCTAAATGAAACTAAATGCAGTAAAAACTACTGTTTTTTGATAAATTGCTTTGGATGAAATTTACCGCTAGGATGTCAAAAGCAGACAAGCCATATAGTCTGATTCATCCGCATGACAAGCCCATTTAGGACAAACTCTCAGTACATGGAATACTTATTAACATTAGATGAAACAATTTGAAATTTCCCTTCTAGAATTTTAAATTTCTTAGCAGTAAGTGAAGCTATAGTGGATTTAGCAATGCTGCTGTTAATGTGGCTAAGGTTAGTCCTGCTGCCAAATTATATGAAGAAGAATTAGTTTAGAAACGCACACTAACTCGATGACAGGCAAAAACGCAAGACATAATGCATTTCTGCGGCTAGTGTCTGGTAATGGGGCAGCTTCTGGATCAGAATCTCGCTACTCGCTGCCCCCCAGCAAAGAGATGGTAATTGGACGCGACCCCAGCTGCCAAGTTGTCTTGGATGCCATGATGTACCGGATGGTATCTCGTCGTCATGCAGTAGTTCGTCCCCTCTCTTTATCGCCAGATAGCAAATTCAGCTGGGTGCTTTGTGATTTAAATAGTGCTAATGGTACTTATTTGAATGGACAACGCTTGTATGAATGTCAGGAATTGCACCCAGGCGATCGCATTTCTCTAGGTGCTGATGGCCCGCAATACGTTTTTGAGTACGAATTTACTTACCAAGCCCCGGCCACAACAGTTAACCAAGTTACACCATTACCTTCGGCAACAAATTACCACGGTCACACGCAATTAAAGCAGCCAGATTCTGTTAGCTTCACTCAGCTTTTCCCCATTATTTCCACTGGTAAAGATTTAACTCGGAAAGCTTACCTCGTACCGGGAATACTGACCGTAATCTTTGTAGTGTTAATGTTTGCTACAGTCGGTCAGCCCCAAGCTAATCAAATTATCGTTGCAACTTATATCGCCTTCGCTGCCTACTATTTTGTTTACCAACTTTGCGGTAAACAAAAGCCTTGGTGGGTGCTAATGGCTGCGGCATTGAGTACAACGTTGATTTTACTCAGTCCACTATTGGATGTATTTATTTTCGTGTTTCGCGGTATTCTTCCGGGAAACTTGCCCTCACCCCAAGAATCTACCACCTTTACAGAGTTACTGGTACGGATGTTTTTTGGTGCTGGGTTGATGGAGGAATTACTCAAGGCATTACCTGTGTTAGGGGCGTTTGCCATCGGTAGAATGTTATCTTCACCTTGGCGGGAAAAGATCGGCGTTTGGGAACCCCTAGATGGTATTCTCCTGGGAACGGCTTCTGCTGTAGGCTTCACTCTATTGGAAACTCTTGGACAATATGTGCCCGATATTGCACAACAGGTAGGTATAGGCGCTGCTGGTCAATTAGCGGGTTTACAACTGCTAATTCCGAGAATTTTAGGCTCTGTAGCAGGACACATGGCTTATAGTGGCTACCTGGGCTATTTTATCGGGTTGGCTGTTCTCAAGCCCAGTAGAAGTTGGCAAATTCTTTCTATTGGTTATCTTAGTGCTGCTGCGCTCCATGCCCTGTGGAATGCTACAGGATCTATTAATGCCTTGCTGTTGGTAGTTGTTGGGGTGTTATCTTACGCCTTTTTGATGGCGGCAATTCTGAAGGCACGGGCGCTATCACCTACGCGATCGCAAAATTTCGCTACCCGATTTCTAGGCCCAAAATAAGAGATGAAGAAGCTGGAATCAGGGAGCAGAGGAGCAAGGGAATAATTTGAATATTTATATCTTTGGATAGATGGCCTAGTTAGAAAATAAGCGTACTGTAAATTTACTCTGGGGTAACTATGCCTGAAAAATAAAAATCATTTAACTTCTTGCAAAAGTCTTGATTTTTGACTCTTGTTTTGCGCCTCTGCATAATGTAAATCAACATCTTTGCAAGAGATGACGCTGAACGTATAGCGATTACAAAGCGTGGGCTATCCGAACACAGCGCATGATGAAAAGATTTTGGCTTTCTCTACTTTTTCTATTGCCCGTTACCGATCAACTGTCACTGATTCCCGATTTTATAGTTCAGACTGAGACTGGTTGAGTTGAGTAAAAGCATAAGAAGCGATCGCTAAAGTGACCTTTGCTTTCTCTACTTCTGATAAAGCTGTCCACTCGCTATTGTTAAGATTACTTATGGCAGATGCCGAGTTTTTCGATTCGCTACTTCGCATAGCGTAAGCAAAAGGACGAGCTAAAACTAAAAGATCCTCAGTTCCCCAAGTTGGTAACACTGTCTGAACGCACTCAACTAGTTGTTCACCTATTGATTGCTGGGCAGCAAAAATCTCAGCAGCTTTCTGGGCGATGGTATTGAGCAATGTTTGGGGGACACAGGCAGCAAAAGTATTACGTAGTGTTTCTTGAAGATTCAGCACTAGTGATTGTTGGGGATTGTCATTATAGCTTGACGTAAGGGAGATATTAGACCAAAGTGTATCCAGATTGCTATAAAAATCTTGCGATCGCGTTGTCAGTTCTTCCTCAAGTAAATCTTGCATTCCGAACTGTTGTTCTAATTCCTGAAAATAAGCTTCAGATTCTTCATCAGCTGGATTCCAGGGATAGGTAGCATCGTCTGGTTCTAGTAGTGCTTCTAATAAATCTAAATCTACTTGAGATGGCAAAGAAGAGAAGGTGTCTGAGCCGTTGATTTGTTTAGCCATTTTTTATTTTCTCCCGATTATTTGGTGGTATTGACAACTACAATTCCTTACAAGAGATTTCCGCAAAAACAGTTGATTTTTTCTCTGGAAAAAATAGATTTTAAAAGCTGATGTTAAACATGAAAATTCATTTCTGCAATAGCTATACTAGGAGTCTTCAATAATAAACTCCCAAGTTTCGCCTCTAGCACTTCCAAACTTTAACTGCATTCCCGATTTCAGGGGTACTTCCTCTCGGAGGATTTGTTGCCATCCATTAGGGCCTAAAAACCAGGTTGTACCGTATGTGGAAAAATCTTGCAAATAATAAGTTCGCACCAATGTAGCATCAGTAAGAGTATTACGGCAGAAGATTTCGGCGTGGCGTTTGGATACAGATGGTTCGGCGATGACAATATCATTATCTTTCGTGCGACCAATACGGGTAACTCCATAACGCAACAACCAGGTTTTACCTTTTGGAGTAAGCGATCGCAACGAAGCAGTTGGAAGCGGTGAACCTATATCAGGAATGGCTGTGTCTGGCAGTTCGGTAATGCCTTCATCTAGATTCTTAATGAGTTCGCCATTAAAATCTGGATGCAGGTAGAGAACAGGCAAAGTCCAAGCTGGTTGATTAAATTTATACAGTGTTAATAACTCTTGTCTAGCCAGTGATACGGCTTCATCTATGGGTTTATGCGATCGCAAAGCTTCGGTAAACGCTTGAATAAAACTGTGACTTTCGTGATCGGCGATTTCATCGCGCATCCCCAAAACGGCAGGTACGCCATGACGGATCAGTACTTCGGCTAAACTACTGGCAGGTATGGCTTGATGATTAATAGCAGCTGGTTGTGCGCCCCAACAGGCGTTGAAAAGTGCTAGTTTCACACCTGTACGGGTCAAAACTTGCGCCAATTCTATCCCATTCAGGGGCATATCTGGTCGCAAAAACAGTAATCCTCCATCTGCTCCTGGCAAACCATGTCCAGCGTAAAAGAAAACGTTATATGCTTTGGTTTCTAATTCTTGAATCAACTCTTGTGGAGTTGGTTGTATAAGTTTATTCACTATACAAGGTGCATATCTTTGAGAATTACCACCCACAGGTGTATCTACAAGACTTTGCTGTAAAATAGCCGCTTCTTGTTCTAGTTGCAGCTTTTCATCATGACCTAAAACCAGCAAAATACTTAAAGCTTGGTCAGTTCGCAAATACGGTAATGGGTCAACTTCACTGCTGGTACGACTAAATAGCAAATCTTGGGAGAGAGACATTGCCGATTGACCAGGCTCACGCTGCATAATTTCCCAAGGGAGAGCGATGAGATCCGGGTCACGAATTTCTAGCCGAAAGCGCAAACGTGTATGCTGACCCATAGCAATCCCGCGACTGCGTTCTAGACTACCGAGAATTTGTCCGTCAAATACCCAGCGCCATAAATTCATTCCCAAGTATTGCATCAGACGACTGGTGTAAGGCCCAGTGGTTTGACCAGAAGGGGGCGAAATCCAATCGATGGAGAATTGGTTCGACTTTTGAGATGTTGAGTTTGGGGAAATATCTAGCCGACTATGGCCAGCAAACATCTGCTGCCATTCTTGCCAGACTTGATTGAGTTCAACAGGCCATACACAGTCACGTAAAACGTAGCCACTGGGATAGGGAGCCTTGACCACCCAAATGGCGAAGTTGTCAGTGCCAGTGTTTAATAGACGGGCGATCGCCAAATTCAGGGATGGCATGGATTCATAAAACTCAAAGCTAAAAACAATGGAAGGAGGCAGGAGGTAGGATAGCGCCGGCGGCAAGCGAGTCCACGAACATCAGGTAGTTTTTCTCCAGGAAGAACTGCCCTCTGCGGCTCGACTAAGCGATCGCCGAATGTCCTCCTGCCTTTCTTGATAATTTAAAATAACAATTCTTCAAGGTGAAAATTTTCTATTTTTTGACCTTGTAAGCTTTTTACTTTGATTGTTACTTGTTATTATTCCAGGTTTTTACCAGTTTATCGAGTATTTGATTAAGTTGGACTGGTGTCAGCTGATGGAGTAGCTGGCGGTTGCGTAACTGTTGGACAGGGATTTGGTACATCTGATTGTAAAACAGATACACCAAAGCTTTTTAGTTGGGATAAGTCCAGCAATACTGCTTCCGGTAAAGGTTTCAAATTGGGTGGAATTGAGGAATTTACTGCTGGTTTATTAGTATTAGCTGGAGTTGGCGTGTTTTTGCTTGGACAGACTCGCATAGAAACCGAAAGATTTCCAGAAGCAGGTTTGGAATTTGGATTTGTGTTGATAACTTGTAAAAAAGCTCCAGGGGGAAGCGATGGTTTATTTCTCAAGGGGATTTCCTTGTTGGTTTGAATTACCCAGCCAGGAGAAAGGTTATCAAGCGATCGCGCTACGGGTGTTGCTTGGGTGTTAGGCTTTTGAGTTGGTGTGGGATTGGGAAGAAATGGAAATAAGCCTGATGGCGATCGCAATTCCTTGACGAACAGTCCTAAAGAGCCTGCTATCACCACAAATATTAAAGGAACAATCCACTGTAGCGGTAATTGGCGATTTTTAGCAGGCTCAGTGTCGGGAATCACCTGAGTTTTGTGGTTTGGGCTACCTAAAAGGCTTGTATCTGTTGCCCTGGATGCAAAATCAACAGTTTTGGCAGAATAACTCTCTGGAATGAAGGCTTTGATGGTAATTTCTGGTTCCCAGTATTGGACTTGATAATGAACTAAAGCGATGGTGACATTATCGTGTCCGTTTTTAGTATTAGCAATTTCGATTAATCTATCGGCAACATTGGCGATGTTTGCTTCCCCAACTAGAATCGGCAAAATTTCTGTTTCCCAGTATTCCTCCACCCGATCAAAATCACTCAAACCATCGGATGTGAGCAGAAAAATCGCATCTTCGTCGAGCATAAACCGTGCCGAGGTGGGATGCAATGAAGTGCTGGGCCCCATACCCAAAGCCTGGACGAGAGAGCCGGCAGAACTTTGTTGTACAGCGTCGCGGTAAATGGCATAGCCTAGACGCACTTCACGGGAAGCGACATCATCATCAAGGGTAACTTGATAACAGCCTTGGCGGGTAATCCAGTAAGCACGACTATCACCTACATGGGTAATGTACATTTCGTGTGCAACAGGCAATGCCATGACTAAAGTCGTGCCCATACGCTGCCGCCCTTGGCGATTTTCACTGTCATTGCGCTGACTAATTTTGTCATTGGCAATTGCCACTGCTTTTTCTAGGTCATTCAGCAGTAGTGAGGGGTCTATGTGGTCGTAGGGAACTTTTGTTAATTGCTGTACCTGTTGCTGGATCGTTTCAATGGCTAAATTTGAGGCGACATTGCCACCTTCGTGACCACCGATGCCATCACAGACGATTGCTAAAGCTGTTGGCTGGGGTGGTTTGCTGATCAGAGTTCCACTGGGAGGGCTACAAGCATCTTCGTTGCGTTGGCGACTTGGGCCAGTGTCGGTTTTGGTGATAATTTTGATCGTGGGCGTTTGCGATCGCCCTAATTGTGCAAGTCCCTGATCTAAAACTGTAATCAATTGGTCAGTTGAGTTAATCTCTCCCTGAATTAAAGAAAGGCTAACCTGCTCAACAAATTCAGTTATGGCTGGTTTGGCTTCATGTACCAACTGCTGCCAAAATTCACCTAACTGCGGCAATTCTGGCGATATTTCGCTGTCGAAACGCAAATCCAACAACCGGACTAACGATCCTTCTACCCGTAATACAGATGAGTCAAGCAAGCTAGAAGCGACACCTTCACTTGCCAGAGGTTGCCACAGATGAGCTATTTGCCATAACCAATTGAGTTGGCGCATCGATGTTGCATCACGCCAAGCGGTGGTTAACTCGCTGCCCAAATCCACTTGGATTGTGTCATCTACTAATAGTGGCGGTTTAAATAGTGGCGGTTTTTCTAAGAGTAATATTTCTCTTTCATGGGAAGATCCGTCAGCTATAAAAATCACTCCATATACCTGTGGTACGTGTAAGCGATAGGGAATGAGTCTCAGGTAAGCTCTTAGAGGCTGTAAATTCTCTAACTCAGGTGTTAGCGCTAAGAAACCAGGTTTCGTGTCTAAAAGAATAAATTTATCAACGACTAAATAGCGATCGGCTAATATTTCTCCAGGGCTACCCACACTTGGGCCATCTACCACAGCCCAGAGATAATTTTTGGGTAAGGGCGTGGAACATCGCTGGCAAAACTTGTGAGTCAGGGGGTTGGCAGCCTGACAATTTTCATTTGGACAGTAGAGCGTTGCCGCGTCATTTTCCATAGTTTTCGCACCGATCAGCGATTGGCAATTTCTTTAACAGCATTATTAGGGACAATCTAGACCGCTCATCTTTCTTAAAATTGACATACCCAGACTTTAGATGATGATTTTAGCTGGCGATATCAGCAGGTGCTAATACTTAACTTATCTAAAAAACACGCTCCTAAGTCAACCCTCCAGCCTCATCATAGCTTCTATTGCTCTGTGACTCTCAATCGCCAAAGCAACTAGCTCCAACCCTGTTAACAAAGCATAACCCAAGCATAACTGCGCCCCAAGCTTTTGCTGAATTATCGCATCATCAAGAGGCAGTGAATGTTGGCATTTATTTAGTTTATAAGTAGGATAGCAACAATTAACTTTAATTAAGAATTAAGAATAGCAAATATAATTTTGGCAAAATTAGCGGATAAATTCCCCCTTCCTACGTCGGGAAAGGGGATTTTTAGTCGGCTTTTGCTGATAAGTTGCCTGAATTGTCAGAAGGGTTCAGCCAGACTCCTAGCAACTTTTTAGCTTACTTGTTTGTCGTCAATTGCAACTTGGGGGACTCCCATGCTGTAGTTGGTAACGCGCGCAGACAGATTGTAGCTGATTTCGCCGCCTTGCAGGAGCGATCGCAGATAATGCTCTAAGTCTGACCCCACACGGCGCAAATTATAGTCCGTGAGGTCTGCGCCACTGGATGCTTCTACTAGTTCATCAAATTTTCGATAAACTTTTTGCAGCGCGTCTTCATTCCAGTTAAATTCGTTATCTGGGTCAATATCTAACGTTAAGACCTGTTGACTTGGAACTAGGTCGCCATCCCGGTCAATTTCGCCTGCAAAAATGCGGACATGACGGGTTGTGGACTTGAGCAGCATCGGGTTATCCATAAAAGGGTGTAAGATTTGGGTGGATTACACTGAAATTATTGTAAACGCTATATTCAAGCTTGAATGCTCTCAATTTACAAGCTTTGAACGCAGTTTCAAAAGGGTATATTGAATGGGCATAAGTAAAAATATCACCTGTACTGATTAACTTACTACTTCTGTTATGAGTTCAAGACACATTTAGCAGCTAGTACTGTCAGTAGCCCAATTATTTTTCTGTAAAAATTACTTTTTCATTTAGGGTATACAAACAAGCCATAGTGGTGTGTGAATCTTAACTACTTCTAGGATTTTCTTACTCATAAAGCCTAAAAGCCAGTAAGGTGAAGCACTCATAAGGAATAATTTGATCTGTGTACATTTTTCTATGGAGAACAAAAGTTTTTACCTTAATAATTCTGCTGATGAATTTCTTCGGAATTTTCTATTGCAAAAAACGTACATCAAGTAATTTCACTGAATAGTGCTACATCGACCTCTGGCTGTAATAAGTTCAAAAAAATAGGCGATTTTACTTACGTATAAACACCAAAATTAAAGTAACAAGTCCAACTGTTATTGACGTTCACATAAAGTTGATGTAAAAAGCTTTAAAAAGGTTGAACAACTTCTTACAGAAACTTTATTGTGTAGAATCTTAAAAACTGAATAATAGTTATGGCTTACCATAAGCTACATCTGGCACAGGAACATCAGAATCTAGACAGTGAAAATTTAGCTTGTAAATAAAACACAGGAGAGTGAAATGGATTACAAAAGTGATTGATGAAGAAAAATTCTTAATTCAAGCACTTTGGATTCAAAAGAGATATAAAGAATTTTTGCTGGACATCTACCTCCTTACCCTCATGACAACCAAGTAAAGGAATCTCAATAGTTATGAACTCCAAAGCATTACCACGCCAGATAAATAATCTCGAAGTAGGTGTTTATGAGTGCGAAATCCATCTCAAATTCCGGTTGATTGAGGAAAAGAGTCTATTGAGCGATCGCGAGCAACTCTTACAAGTGCTACTTGATGCTTTAACCGAAGGATCTGATGACTTTCTAGAGACGCTACAAGCGTCCGTTAAAGCGCAGGAAGTGTCTGAGTTTAAAGCTTCACCTCAAATGCGCCGTCAGCTTATGCGCTTGCGTAATGCTGCTGAAAATCCACCTACTTAAATGTGTAATTTAAGTAGTGAGAAGCATGAATTGGGCATCAAATCAAATGTTGATCCCATAGCCCCGTTGCAATAAAAACTAAGCAGCAAGTAGAATTCATCAAATTTTGTGATTTTTACTTTGTGAAAGTCTTATTTAGCAGCGCAAAGTCCCAGGAACAGTTTCCTCTATTAAAAAACTTTGTAGCAAAGGGTACTGGTAGAATCTGAGAGCCAACTCAGCCGGGTGCATTTTACCGAGTTTTTATCAAAAATTGCAGGAAGAAAAACCTGTGTCTTTACAGATGGGGAATTGGACAACAGGCGCGAATCCAATGAAAACCTAAAAGACCAAAGTAAACATAAATAACCTTGCTTTTAGCTTTTTACTTTAGCTAAGTGCCTGATTTGCTGAAATACTTATGTTTGATCTATTACCAGTATTAGGTTATGGTTTGGCAGCCAGTTACCTATTACCAATTACCTAAGAGTAAGGGAGCAGGGGAAGATGAGGGAAATAAGGAAGAAGCAGGGGAGCAGGGAGCGCAGGAGGAAGAAGTATTGATTTTCTCCCTTGCGCCCTGCCCCCTGCACCTCTGCCTCTTTTGCCCACAATACCTATTTAGCCAGACCGTGTTCTAGAGCAAAGCGAACTAACTCTGTACGGCTGTTAGTGCCAGTTTTACTAAACAAACGGCTGACGTACTTTTCTACATTGCGGACGCTGGTTTCCAAACGACGGGCGATTTCTTTATTCATCAACCCTTCAGCGACCAAGTTTAAAACACTTTGTTCTCTGGGAGTCAAATCAATTTTAAAAGGGGCTGGCGATTGGGAAATGGCATTTCTTTGGGTTAATAATGCTTTAATTTGGGCAATTTGATTGGCTAGTTCAGCAAGATCGGGTGTTTCAGTGTCATCTCCTGTAGTTTTAGCCTTAGCATCGCGGCGGGCTAGTAAATTTTCGACTATAGCCACTAACTCATCAGGATCGAAGGGTTTGGGTAAATAGGCATCAACACCAGCATGATAGCCTTGGATGCGATCGCCAGTCATACCCTTAGCAGTTAAAAATACTACCGGCAGCGCTTGGAAGCGGGGATCTTCTCGAAGTTGCTTGAGGAACTGATAGCCATCCACCTGGGGCATCATGACATCGGATATCACTAAGTCAGGTGTATTCATCTGCATCCATTCCCAACCTTCAAGGGCGTTACTGGCGACTTGAACGCTGAAACCGCTCTCTTGCAAATAGTCTTTCACGGCTTCCCGTATCCCTGGTTCATCATCCACCAGTAACAATTGTGCTGACATTTAAGATTTCCTTGAGTTTTCCTTTTTCCAATTTAGCGAAAGTTGACAGTCATTGAACATTCTGAATTTATCTCTACAGCCCCTAAAACTTCTAAAGTTGACATCTTGGGCTCGTTCAACCCTTTAACCTTTGTAATCATCCTCCCTTCATAAGGACGGGCTGACTGCAAAGTTTAGGGACTTCCAAATAAAAAAATACAATTATTGATTGTGGAGTGGGCAACATGAGCGCCCAGTTAATGTGGCGCTCATGTTGCCCACCCCACAAGATTGGATCATTTGTGGAAAAAGTATTTGCCAAAAAGCCAGGGTTTTTGCCGGATAAAGAAAACCGAGTTCTTAATTTTGGATAAAGTCGAGCGAAGAAAGTGGGAACGACTGCGTGAGACATATTTATATTTTTGATTGGCAACCCTACAAAATACTACATACAGTTTTCTGCAAAATAGCACGTACTATTATGCGATCGCACCATACAAATTAGGCAACTATATATGCATAAATGGTGAATGCATTACCTAGTCATTTCCCTTAATCTGAGTATTAAAGAAACGGTTCATAAATCGAAAAACACAAAAAGCATAAATTTATTAACCGTTGCTGATAAAAATTTTGTAATCTTTATTAACTCAGATGAAGAGGTTTATCATGTTTTCTAAACTAGTTCGCAATACAGTTTTAGTAACAACTTTAGCATTCCCAATAGTACCATTAGCCAGTCAAAATGCTCTTGCAAACGATATCCGTGATTTCTTGGTTTACAACAACAATGAGTTAGAAATTACTCAACTATATGTATCCTCAGCAAAATCTAGATATTGGGGTAATAATATTCTCAATTCAGATATTGTTAACGGTTCATTTGACATGATTACATTTGGTAATAGCAGTAATCAATGTACCTATGATGTTAAAGCAATTTATAGCGATGGCACTTATGATCTCATGCGTCAAGCTAATCTTTGCAGCACCTATGGAATAACTTTTTACGGTCATGGAGGCGACTATCAAGAATATTAGGAATTTCCCAATGGGATTTTGATGATTGCACTTTTATGCAATCATCAAGAAATCTATTATGGTATTTTAATTAAATAATAATATTCTCTTCCACGCTGAGGTCTGGGAACACAATTACAGAGGCTCTACTAATATCATGTCTGTTGATTACTAATTAAACAGAAGTCTGATATAGCACTAGACACTATCTTTTACACACTATATAAACAATGGGTTCCTACCTTCGATTTCAAAAGCTTTTTTTAATATTATTTTCCTGCATCAACATCACTCCAATCCCAGTATTTGCCCAATCGACACCGCCATCTGGAATCACAATTCCTCCCGATATTCCAGGGAAAGTAGAAGAAACCATTCCTCAACCATCACCGTCACCAAGTATTCCTCCCACACCACCTGCACAAACTGTTCCTATACTCCCATCACGCCAGCAGGAAAATCAACCCAATACCACTTTTCCTAGCGGCGAAAGTTTCTTTGTCAAAGAAATTCAAATTACAGGCTATTCTGTTTTGAAAGATGAAATTATCGCGTTAAAACAACCCTTAGAAAATACAAACGTTACATTTGAGCAATTATTGCAACTGCGATCGCAAATTACCAAACTCTATGTTGATAATGGCTATATCAGCAGTGGTGCATTTATTCCCAACAATCAAGATATCGCTAGCGGTGTTGTGCAAATCCAAGTTGTGGAAGGCGAACTTGAAGGAATTTCCATTTTAGGGTTACAAAGATTGCAAACTGCATACGTGCGTTCCCGGATTGCACGGCTGGCAGGTAAGCCTTTAAACCAAAAACGTCTCGAAGAAGCGCTGCAATTATTACAACTTGACCCCGTAATTGAACGAGTCAATGCCGAGTTAACCGCAGGTAGCACTCCAGGTAGCAATATTTTACAGGTGACAATTACCGAATCCCCACCATTCCATGCTGGGGTGAACTTTGCAAATAATCAATCACCTAGCGTTGGTTCAGAACAAGGAAGTGTTTTTATTGCTCACGATAATTTATTAGGGTTTGGAGATAAATTCAGCGCTGAATATGCTGGTAGTGAAGGGTTAGATATTTACAATATCAATTATTCTATTCCCTTTAACGCTCTAGATGGAACTATTGGTGTCCGCTATAGTAACAGTGCTAGCCGGATTATTGAAAGCGAATTTCGTGACTTAGATATCCGCAGCGAAGCCGAAACCCTTTCTTTTAATATCCGTCAACCGCTAACCCACACGCCAAACAACGAATTTGCTCTCTCGTTGGCATTCGATTTACGGCGCAGTCAAACCTACATCCTCAATGATATTCCCTTCTCATTTACAGAAGGCCCCGAAGATGGGCAATCAAGAGTTACGGTAATTCGCTTTTCGCAAGATTGGTTACAACGTAATGCTAACAGTGTCTTAGCGGCGCGATCGCAATTTAGTTTTGGCATCGATGCTTTTGATCCAACTATCAACGATAGTGGTACTGATGGGCGTTTTTTCTCCTGGGTAGGACAATTTCAATGGGTGCAACGGCTATCTCCCCGCATTTTGATGTTGGCCAAAGTTAACACTCAACTTACTCCTGATTCTTTACTTTCGCTAGAAAAAATCAGTATTGGGGGAGTTGATACAGTGCGCGGCTATAGTCAAAATCAAATTGTTGCTGACAATGGGGTAGTTGGAGGTGTGGAAGTTCGTATTCCCCTAGCATCGAATGTGGAAACTTTACAGCTAATACCCTTTTTTGATATCGGTACAGCTTGGAACAATCGCGGTATTAATGCCGACCCACAAACCATTGCTAGCCTGGGTTTAGGCTTGAACTGGCAACCTTTAAACGGTTTAGTATTGCGTGCAGACTATGGTATACCATTTATGGGCACAAGCGATCGCGGTACTTCACTGCAAGAGAATGGCTTTAATTTTTCAGTCCGCTATCAACCATTTTGAACCACATCTACAGAAAAAGCGATCGCACTATAAATCAAGCTATTCTTCTGCTTCAAAAATAACACCTTCATACAGAGCCCGTAAATGTGGGCGTAAAGCTGTGTAAAAGTTAAGTGCAATATCATTGTGGGGAATTGTACCATCTGTCATTGCAAAAACTTCGCCGTTGACATATTCCTAACGAAATTATTGCTGGAGTTCCCATGCAAAATATTCCTCAATGGTCATTTTTGGCAGTTGCTGGGGGATGGCTACCATAGTCAGATTTTTCCAATTTGTTTTGATTTTAGCGAATCAACACTAATTAGAACATTCTCGACTCAATAGCAATTGTCCATTATTCAGCCGATATAATCCTTGTGGTTCAATAATTGCATCGCCTTTCTTCCAAGGACGGGATGTAGTTTCAACACCTCTCACCTCGCCAGTTGTGTAGTTAGAAACCAAAACCCCAGGACGATTTGTAGTCAAAGCACCAGAACCCGTGATAGTAAAAGAGTTTTCTTGCCGCTTGGTGCTGCGTGAAATGCAACTATTGGCGATGAGTGCGTTGGTATCGATGACTGGAGGTAATTCGGTAAAGCTATTTTGGATGGAACTGGTATCAGGTGCGTTAATGCTAATTACACCTGCAACACCTAGTTCCGAACTGGCGGTAACATCACTTTTTTCGGTTGGCTTTGGACGCGACTCGATACCAAAGACACCTTGTGAATTGATTTCGACATTTCCACCTATTCCTGTGAAGGCATTGGCTGTGATGTCGCTGTTTTCTTTGGGGATGGCGATGATAAATCTTGAATTGATGTCGATGTTACCACCATTGCCACCTGATTGCGCTGTACCTGCGGTGGTCGAAATTTGGCTATTATTACGCAAGAGTAAGCGATCGCTAGCAGTTAAATTAATATTTCCCCCATCGCCAGAATTAGTTATTGCTGCAATAGCTGCTTTGTTATCAAGTGCTGTGGAACTAGAATTAATATTAATATCTCCGGCTTTCCCTTGCCCAAAGCTGCTTGAACTGATTCCCCCGCGATTTAAAAATAAAGAATCTGTTGTCAGGTTAATATTACCTCCATTGCCTACAGCTATTGGATTGACTGTGCTAAAAACACCGCTAGAAAAACCTGTGGTGCTAATACCGTCAATCAAAATGCGATCGCGTGCATCAATGGTGATATTACCCCCATCGCCTCTAGAATAAGTACCAGCATTGACTATTCCCCCATTGGTTAAAAATAAAGAACCTGTTGTCAGGTTAATATTGCCTCCCTTACCCTCAGCTTCACCTTCTAAGGTACTAAAAGCACCGCTTAAGCTTCCATTACTACCGACACCATCAATACTAATAGCATCGTTAGCATTAACTATAATGTCACCTGCATTACCTTGACCTAAACTGGTCGCAACAAGTTGTCCGCCGTTGCTTAGTTTTAAGGAATTGGTTGTTATTTGGATATCCCCACCTTTGCCAACACCTCCATCCAACAAAAAACTAAAAGTGCCACTTGTGTTATTGCCACTAGAACCATCGACAATGACAGCATTGCGGGTATCAATCTTGATATTTCCAGCATTTTGTTTTGCCGAGGTGAAGATTCTACCGCCATTTGTTAACGTTAGCGTTCCTGTTTTAACCTCAATATTTCCACCATTCGCGCTTCCAATGGCAAAGGTATATGCCCCAGTCAAAGAGTTTTTAGCATTGGTTCCGTCAAAGGTAACAGCATCGCGCGTATCGATAAAGATATTACCACCATTACCTTGACCGTCACTAAAAGCGCTGAGTGCAGCATAATTTTTTACAAATAATTCTCTAGCGTTGATGCGGATATTTCCAGCCTTACCCGTGCTATTGTTTAGCGCATTAGTGCCTACGGAAGCAAGTGAACCATTTTCTCCACCATCAAAAGTTACTGTATCGCCGGCATTGATGGTGATATTGCCTCCATTTCCCTGTCCCAATGTGTTTGCAGAAATGGTTGCACCATTAACGGAAACTGTATCGCGGGCGTTGATGGTGATATTGCCGCCATTTCCCTGTCCATCTGTGTCTCCAGCAATGGCAGCACCGTTGGTGACGGAAAGTGATCCTGTTGTAATTTCGATGTCACCTCCTTTACCTTCACCACTCAGCAAATAACTAAATAAACCGCTAATACCAATTTTGTCAAGACCAAAAGTTCCACCCTTGACGACACCATCAAAAGTTACTCTATCACGAGCATTAATGGTTATATTTCCACCATTACCTTTTCCTTCGCTATGTGAAGAAGATACTCTACCGCCATTTGTGAAAAACAGCGATCCCGTTTCAATTTGAATATTTCCGGCGTTACCATTGTATGCTTCCGTACTGGCACCACTAGATAAACCATTACCGCCAATTCCATCAAAAGTAATAGTATTGCCAACATCAAGAAAGATATTACCTCCATTTCCTTGTCCGCCGTTGCTAGCATTTAATCGTCCGCCATCTTTTAATAGTAAATTACCCGCAGTGATGCGAATCTCACCACCATTACCTATGGGATTATTAGTAACGAAACTTGATACTGTACTGCCATCTTTTTTTCTGCCTCCAAAACCTGAAAATGTAACATTATCGCGGGCATTAATAGTGATATTCCCTCCATTTCCAACTCCAGCAGTAAAGCTAGATATTTCAGCACCATTAGTAACAGAAAGCGATCCCGTTGTCACTTGAATATTTCCTGCTTTCCCGACACCTCCAATGTTTAAGTTGCTTTGCAAACCACTGGATTTATCGTAATCCAAGTCATTAAGATCAAACTTCCCCGCGTCGATGAAAACGCCATCTAGCTTGACATTATCAGAGGCTTCAATGGTAATATTTCCGGCATTACCTTGTCCTGATACATCTGTTGATATTTGACTACCGTTAGTTAACGAGAATGAACCTGTTTTCAGGTAAATATTTCCTCCGTTACCTACCCCCCCATTAAACACCTCACTACTAACATCACTATTATTATCGAAGACTATATTATCAAGGGCATTAATGCTGATATTTCCAGCATTTCCTTTGCCAAACATACTACTAGCAATAAACGCTCCATTAGTAGCTTTTAGCGTACCTGTTGTGATTTCTATATTACCTCCATTACCTCCAATAGTGGATTGCACATTATTAATAATTCGGCTAAATGTATTACCGTTATTACCATTTAACGAAATATTATTACGAGCATTAATGATGATATTACCAGAATTACCTTTTCCGCTAGTCCTACTTTGAATTTGCGAACCATCGTTTATTTCCAAGGATCTAGTATTAATAGTAACGTTCCCACCATTACCTATTGCACCCTCATCTAGCAGGGAAAAAATTCCGTTAAGTTCCCCTGGTCTTGAGTTACGAAAACTGATATCACCTTGAGCATTGATATTGACATTTCCTCCATTACCTTGTCCGAAGATACTAGCACTGATTCTTCCACCATCGCTTAACGTCAATGTCCCAGTCGTAATATTGATATCGCCAGCATTACCAAATGCTCTTTCTTGCACGACGTTAGCAATGAGGCTTTCATCTCTTAACGTTGTATCTCCTGTGGCATTAATAGTAATATCTCCACCTTTAGTATTGAGAGTACCTAAACCTATATCTATTCCTGCTCTGAGTATACTTTGCCCTACTAAGTTTACATTTCGAGCTTCAATTTTGATATTCCCGCCACCCGCACCGCGAACATTCACTTCTGCACCATTAGTCAACGAAACATTGGCGCGTTCCACATTCTCAGGTATAACTAAACCCAAATTATCACCAGCAATATTCAATCCCACATTTTCCGGTGCAGCCAAACCTACTAACTCAACATTTCCGCCATAAGCGTGAATTCCACCACCATCTATATTGATATTTCCACCAACCAGCAGCAAACTTTCACCATCAGCAACTCGCAAACCCGTAACATCTTGTCCGATAAGATTTGTCCCTGCGGGTGCTTGGGATTGATTGATAATTCCCCCACTTGCTTGGATTTGATTAAACAGCAATACTGAAGGATTAATAGTCAACAATGGCACGGCTTGGGGATTTGTGGCACTAAAAACCCCTTGATTGCCAAACTGCACACCGTTGGCAGTCGTCCCCACAAATGAACCCTGCACATCTAAACTGGCATTTTTTCCAAACACAATGCCATTGGGATTTATCAAAAATAAATTCGGGCTAGAATTACCAAATGTGCCGAGTGTACCCAAAATTTCTGAACGGTTATTACCTGTCACTCGTGCCAAAATATTCTGAATATCTGCGCTAGGACTGAAAAAATATGCCCCCCGCCCCGCGCTGATATTAAATTCTTGAAAGCTGTGAAATAGATTGATTTGGCGGGTTGCACCACCAGTAATTACTTCTATGGGTAGTCCCTGAAAGTTGCCTATAACTTGAGAGGACTCAGCGCCAAGTGTGTTATCAGGAACGATATTGCTTTGCTGTGCCTGGGTTTTGCTAGTGAAGAGACTTACACTTAAGCAGCCCAGCAACGCTGCCAATCCGAACTGCAAACACCTGTTTAATCCGTAGTTGCTCGTCATTGGGTGCTATTTATATAGATTACTTGAGTATCTAATAGAACTGCACCTTTGGATCATTAACAACGTTAATTATGCACTTTTCTGCATTTTCCAGGTATCAAAACTGCACACAAACAAGCAGAAAAAGTGGATGTGTAGCATGAAGATGTCGGATATTGTGTAACTCATCGGCAACAGTAAAACTACTGAACGTTAATTAGTCACTTGCTTTTTAGGCTAAGTAATTACACTTCTTAAAGTTTTTACAAGTTAATTGCATATTTTAGCCTGAATTATCAATTCATTAGTCACAACTTTCAGAAATATGGATACGCTTCGCTTAAGTAAAAACACTGCTGGTAAAACTGCATTTCCTTTTGTACACAATTCTGATGATACTGTGCTTGTAGGCGATCGCTATCTCACTATCGAAGAAGTAATTAGTGTAGCCCGTTATGGGGCACAGGTACGTTTAACTGACAACCTCAAAAGTTTAGCCAATGTCCAAGCATCCTGCGATTTTATTCATCATGCGGTTGAATCTGGCGACCCGATTTATGGGGTGACAACTGGTTTCGGTGGTATGGCCAACGTGGTGATTTCTCCTGAATCTGCGGCTTTGCTGCAAAATAATTTGATGTGGTATCACAAGGTGGGTGCAGGAAAAAAATTACCTCTGGCTGATGTCCGTGCTGCGATGCTTCTCCGTGCAAATTCCCATATTACTGGTGCATCGGGGATTCGTTTGGAACTCATCAAGCGAATGCTGGTATTTTTAAATGCTGGTGTTACACCCCATGTCTGCGAATTTGGCTCAATCGGTGCGAGTGGTGATTTAACGCCTTTAGCATATATCACTGGGGCATTGATTGGTTTAAATTCTAACTACACCGTAGATTTTAACGGTGAAGAAATGGATGCACCAACAGCACTGAAAAAGCTGGGTTTAGAGCCATTGCAATTACTTCCAAAAGAAGGGTTAGCAATGATGAATGGGACTTCGGTAATGACTGGAATTGCAGCTAATTGTGTACAACAGACGAAAGTTTTATTAGCCTTAAGTGTAGCTACCCATGCTTTAGCAATTCAAGGTTTATCAGGTACTAATCAATCGTTTCATCCATTCATTCACAAACTAAAACCTCATTCTGGGCAAGTTTGGACTGCTTCACAAATGCTAGATTTATTATTAGGTTCACATTTAATTCGTGATGAGTTAGATGGTTCCCATAATTATCGAGATGAGCATCCAATTCAAGACCGTTATTCTTTGCGTTGTTTAGCACAGTATATGGGGCCAATTGTGGATGGGATTGAGGAAATTGCTAAACAGGTTGAGGTAGAAATCAACTCTGTGACTGATAATCCGTTGATTGATGTTGAAAATCAAGCGAGTTATCATGGCGGTAATTTTTTAGGGCAATATATTGGCGTAGGAATGGATCGACTGCGTTATTATATTGGGATGTTGGCGAAACATTTGGATGTGCAAATCGCTTATTTAGTTGCACCAGAGTTTAATAATGGGCTGTCTCCGTCGTTAGTTGGCAATCAACAGCGCCGTGTAAATATGGGTTTGAAGGGGTTACAAATTACTGGCAATTCGATTATGCCCCTATTAACTTTCTATGGAAATTCTATTGCTGATAGATATCCTACCCATGCGGAACAATACAACCAGAATATTAATAGTCAAGGGTTTGCTTCGGCGAATTTAGCGCGAACCAGTGTAGAAGTTTTTCAGCAATATATGGCTGTGGCTTTGATGTTTGGGGTGCAATCCGTGGATTTGCGTACATACACGCTCGCAGGACATTATGATGCGCGTGCAACTTTGTCTCCCGCAACTAGGGATTTATATATGGCGGTACGGAATGTGGTGGGGCGATCGCCATCTAAGGAACGCCCCTATGTGTGGGATGACAACGAACAAGCTCTGGATTTGCATATTAGTAAAATTGCGGTTGATATTGCGGCTGGTGGAGAAATTGTGACTGCTGTTAGTCGAGTTTTATCTAGTTTGAATAAATAAAGATAAACGAACCGCAGAGGGCGCAAAGAAAGACACTTTGAGCGAGATTTTATTTTGTTTCAGAAGCAAATTTTTCTATTCCCCATTCCCTAGCTATGAATATCGCACATCATGTAGAACGCGGTCATCGACTATATCCCAACAAGACCGCCATAGTTTACGAAGATAAGTCTTATACCTACAGGCAACTTGACCGTTTAGTGAATTGTACAGCCAATGCTTTGCGTGGATTGGGCATTGTAAAAGGCGATCGCGTGGCGTTGTTTTTACCCAATATACCGGAGTTTGCGATCGCTTATTTGGGGATTTTGAAAATTGGTGCGATCGCAGTTTCACTAAATGTCATGCTGAAGTCTGCCGAGGTTAGTTACATTCTCAATGATTGCGCTGCTAAAGCTATTGTCACCACAGAATCGGGTCGTTTGCAATTAACAGAGGCTGATTTACCCCATTTACAACATATTCTCATTGCTGAAGGTGTAGTTAATAACGACATAGATTTTGCAGATTTGATTTCAAACGCTTCTCCCATCACCCGCGCTATGGAGATGGAATGGAACTCTCCAGCTAGTATTGTCTATACTTCTGGTACCACAGGCTTCCCCAAAGGTGCAACACTTTCCCACGGTAATATCATTTCTAATATCTCTGCACATAATCGTTGTTGCGAGATGAGTCGAACTGATAGATTGCTACTGTATGTACCACTGTTTCATTGCTTTGGTCAAAATGCGATTTTCAATGCTGGTCTAAATGTTTGTGCAACTATCATTTTGCAAAGGAGATTTGATTTAGATCAAGTCTTAGAAAGCATTGAAAAATATCAAGCCACTATGTTTTTTGGTGTACCGACTGTATTTATTCGATTACTGAATCAAGACACCTCTAAATATAACTTTGACAGCCTGCGTTATTACTTTAGCGCTGCCGCCCCAATGCCTGTAGAAATTGCCAAATCTTGGCAAGACAAGTATAAAAAGGTGATTCATGAAGGATATGGTTTAACCGAAGCTTCACCCTGCGCTAGCTATAACCACAATTTAAAATATAAGTTTGGTTCCATTGGTGTCCCAATTACAAATGTCAAAATGCGAATTGTGGATGCTAACGGTTTTCAAGTATCAGCAGGAGAATTGGGTGAAATAGTAATCAAAGGTTCCAATGTGATGCTTGGTTATTGGAATCGTCCTCAAGAAACTCAAAAAGTAATTAAAAATGGTTGGTTGCACAGTGGTGATATTGGTCGTATGGATGAAGAAGGCTTCTTCTACATCGCCGATCGATTAAAAGATATGATTAACGTCTGTGGATTTAAGGTATATCCAACAGAAGTAGAAAATGCCATTTATAAACATCAGGCTGTTGCTGAAGTTGCTATCTATGGACTTCCCGATCCCATAAAAGGCGAGATAGTCAAAGCCAACATTGTAGTTAAAAATGGTCACAAAATTACAGAAAAAGAAATTCTAGAATTTTGCTCTCAACAAATAGCAACTTACAAGATTCCCCAAACAATTAAATTTGTGAATTCACTGCCCAAAAATCCTACAGGCAAGGTGATAAAGCGATTTTTACGTGATGAAGAATTTACCAGTACATCCAATAAATTTCTAAGTTTTCCCACACAGTTAAGATAAATCTAGCAATTCTCAATTATTCACTGAAACCTCTCCTCATTCTTCTCTCTGCGTCGCGCCAGTTGCTGCAAGTCAGGAACCCGCCCAATGCACTGGCTTATCTGTGCAATTGCTACTTTACCTAAAACTTCAATTAACTCATCAAACATATCCAAAAATCATGAATACAACTACATCTATGACAATTCAAAAACCCAAAACTGACGAACTACTATTATGGAATCTTATTTTTGCAGATACAGGTCGTCAAGTACTGCTAGTTGCTTATGATATTAAACTATTCCCTCTCCTATCTCAAAAACCACGTAGTTTAGCAGAAATTTGTGATGAACTAAAAATTTTCCAACGTCCAGCCGAAGCTGTATTAGCAGTTCTTATATCTATCGAATTAGTAGAATTAGAAAATAGTTATTATTCACTTACTCCTCTTGCAAAAGACTATTTGGTCGAAAGTAGTCCCACATATTTCGGTGCTTTATTAGAAATGATGATCTTTGATGAACGCAAGCATATATCCTCATTTGATACTTTAAAAAAGTCTTTATTTACCAATAATTCTCCTAGCAAAAATATGATGGAATCTTTGAGTAAAAATCATGATTTCATGCGTGCCATCACCTTTGGTAATAATGTTAAATTTATCCGTAGCTTTATCTCTAGTATGCATGGGCCAAGTATGGCGGCTGCATTAATTTGGCCAGAACTCATTGATTTGTCTGAATATAAATTGTTTATTGATATTGGTGGAGGTTCGGCGGCTCATTCAATTGGTGCAACGTCAAAATGGCCGAATTTACAAGCTGTTGTTCTCGAACTACCTACAGTATGCGAAATAGCTCAGGAATTTATCATACATTATGGCTTGCAGAATCGGATTGCAACACAAGACTTTGATATGTGGAGTGATCCTTTTCCCGTAGGCGATCTTCATTTTTACAGTGCGATTTATCATCATTGGCAACAAGATAAATGCCAAATTCTCACAAAAAAAAGCTTTAATAGCTTATTGAGTGGAGGGCGGATTATCCTCCATGAAATGCTATTTAACGAACAAAAAACAGGCCCTTTCCCAGTAGCAGTTAAAAACCTAAATATATCTTTAAAGCTGGGAGGTCAACAATATTCAGGTCAGGAATTATCAATGATGTTGGAACAAGCAGGTTTTATTGACATTGAAATTAAACCAGCTTCAAGTTACTGGAGCATCATTACTGGTCGTAAACCCTAATTCTTGCTCAAGAAAGACTACTTAACTTATACGCATCAAATTTACTTGTATGAACACAAAAACAGTTACAAATACATCTGGATCTTCCATTTTCTCACCACCTACAAACAGCAAACTGACCCAATTAACATCAACCGAACTCACCGTTGGAGAAACTGTAGTCAAGATGTTAGAAGATATGGGAGTCGAATCTGCATTCGGTGTTTCTGGTGGTGGAATTGGGCCACTGTGGGCATCCCTCAACCGCAGCAAAATTCAAGTTTTACACTTTCGCCACGAATCGGGAGCAGCCTTTGCAGCTTGTGAAGCCCACTTTGCTAGCGATCGCCCTGTGGTTGTGTTCGTCACCACTGGCCCCGGTATTACCAACGCCCTCACCGGATTGCTGGCTGCCAGAGGCGAAGGTGCAAAGGTAATTCTATTATCTGCAACCACCGCATCTGGAAATCGCGGACGCTGGGCTTGTCAAGAAACCAGCGCTCATACGTTGCCGATTTCAGGTATATTTACCCCAGGTGTATTATTCAATTACGCCACCATCGTCGAAACTGGTGAGGAAATCCCGGAAATTTCCCGCAGACTGGCGCAAGGATTATCCCAACCAGGCGGTTTTGTCGCCCATATCAGTATTCCTACCCCAATTCAAACCAAACCATGCACAGCGCGATCGCAATTCGGATTTACTCGTGGGGTGTCAGTTACCAGCGAAGAAGCGATCGCTGAATCGGTGCGGTTGCTTTCTCAAGAACCCTTTGCCATTTGGGTAGGTTTTGGTGCTAGGGAAGCCGCCGCCGAAGTTCGCCAATTAGCAGAATGCACCGGGGCTGCGGTGATGTGTTCGCCTCGCGCTAAGGGCATTTTTCCCGAAAATCATCCCCAGTTTATCGGCGTTACCGGATTCAGTGGTCATGCTTCTGTCCTCACATATATGCAGTCACAGCCACCCCATCGCATCCTAGTTTTAGGAACTCGTTTAGGTGAACCGACTTCTTTCTGGAATCCCTTGATGATTCCTACTGGTGGCTTCATCCATGTAGATATAGATCCAGAAGTACCGGGAGTAGCCTATCCATCTGTACCAACTTTCGCAATTCAATCGGAAGTAAAGCCTTACCTCAAATCTCTACTAGCATATTTTCCCCAACGTCGAGGGAATTCCCCAATATTGCCCAATCCAGAGTTACAACCGCCTTCTCCTCATATAGATGGTTTAGTCAGACCAGAAGTTTTGATGGATGCAATTCAAAAAATCATCGTTGAGGATAGCGATGCTGTGATCCTAGCTGAGGCTGGTAATTCCTTCGCTTGGGCGACTAACAGACTGCGCTTTACCCAACCAGGACGCTACCGCATTAGTACTGGCGTGGGGGCGATGGGTCATGCTGTGACTGGAGTCGTGGGGGCGACTTGGGGAAGAAATGGTAAAGCGATCGCCATTGTGGGAGATGGTGCGATGTTGATGAATAGCGAAGTTAGCACCGCCGTTAAATTCGACATTCCCGCCGTTTGGATTGTACTGAATGACGGACGCTACAATATGTGTGCCCAAGGCATGAATTTACAAGGATTTCAAGGCGTAGATACGGGAATACCGAGTACCAATTTTGTCAAACTTGCCCAATCAATGGGTGCAGACGGTATCCGCGTTTCCACAGAATTGGAATTGGAAACAGCGTTAACAAGAGCTTTGGCTGCTACTGTTCCCTTCGTTGTTGACATTAACTTAGACCCCAAACAACCTGCTCCCATTGGCGGTAGAATTCGCAGCCTCATTCAACAAGGAGCAATCGAATCTAAAGGAGAACGATCATGATTTTACAACCAGTTGGCATTCGAGCGATCGCCCTGAATTTTCCTCGCACCATCCGCACCAACGATTATTACAGAAATAATTTTCCCCAGATGGTGGCGGAAGCTGAACAAAAAACCTTGGCTAGGTTGTTTGTCACAGATAATTCTACAGATATCTGGTCACAGGAAGTAGCCCCTTATATGTCCGATCCCTTTCGCGGTACTGTTGAACGGCGAGTAGTCAGCCCAGATGAAACCTCTTTATCTCTAGAATATCAAGCAGCGATCGATGTTCTGCAAGCAGCAAAACTACAGCCCGAAGATATCGACTTGATGCTTGTAACTTCGTTATTTCCCGAACAAGTCACACCAGGAAATGCAGCCTTTCTCGCCGGGAAATTAGGATTATCCAGCGCAGCCTGGAATATAGAATCAACCTGCACATCTGTATTAGTTTCCCTACAAACAGCCTGTTCTCTAGTCCAAACGGGAGAATATCGCAATGTATTAGTGGTTGTTTCCTCTACATATTCCCGTTATACCGATGAGAATGATACCCTCGCCTTCTTGTCAGGCGATGCAGCTGGAGCATTTATTGTGGGTGAACTCCAACCCAATCAAGGAATTTTGGGAACTAAAATTGCCAATACCGCCGCCACTTGTGGAGCCTTTTATAACGAATTCACCACCGATGAACAGGGGAACATCAGAATGTTCATCCGGGGAGGTAAGGGCGCAAGTAAGATGTTTAACGAGACAACCGTGAAATTTATTCGTCTATGTTGTCACGGAGCGATCGCAGCTGCTGATGTCAGCTTAGATCAAATTGACTTTTTTGCTTTTAACACACCCAGCGCTTGGTATTCGCAGGTTTGCACCCGTGCATTAGGTATTAATCCAGAACGGACTATTAACCTGAATCCTTTCTACGCCAATATCGGCCCTACCTTCCCCGTAGCTAATCTCTACCACGCCGCCCAAGCAGGTAAAATCCGTGAAAACGATTTAGTTCTTGTTTATACAATGGGTTCTTCATCCAATGCAGGTGCTAGCGTCATGCGTTGGGGCGATGTTGCTTTAGGAACTCCACCCGCTCCCCCCTTGAGCCTTTCCCTACACAATCAGAAAATTCTCATTTCTAGTGCTTTATCTCATTAATTTTGATTTCTCTTCTTTCCTTCTTCCTTAGCGCTCTTCTCTGACGAGACGCTGCGCGAATGCGTCCTTTGCGGTTCGTTCCCTTACCTATCAAATTTGCGAGGTTTTTATGAAATTCTGGAAAAAAATATCGATTGTATCTGTGATTGCGATCGCAGTCTTCCTATTCCAAGGAACAATCAGCACATCTACCGCTCAGGCTGCTACATACAAATTCACTTTCACTGGTGAAGAAGCCAACGGTTACTTTATTTATGATACTGCTGCCAAAGGTGAAACCAAATCGCCCTACATGACTCAATATTACGGTGGAGGGCGCGATTATAAAGTCGATTTAGGAGACAAAGGATTATTTCAAGGCACAGTTAGTAATGCCATTGTCTTTTTGCCCAGAGAAGAAGATAAAGTCTTAGCAAAAATTCGAGCGCAACACGATAAACAATATGGGAAAGATGACGAGCATAATGTTTTATTACCTGCCGATCTCTTCCTTTTACAAGTACGTAACTTTGAACGACAGCCAAAGTCCAGTTATTCCCTAGTTAGCTATTTCAAGTATCCCCAAGAAACGTTCAATGGATCTACAAGACTACCAACAGAGGTTCCTCTAAAGGCTGAAATAGAAGTATTTCCCAAAGTAGATTTTCCCAAAACATTAGGTAAAGCTTTGGTTAAAGCACCTGTAAAAACCAAGATAGAAAAGATATCTGATTAAGATGTAGAGACGTTGTATGGCAACGTCTTTACAAGCCGATAACTATTACTTGTAAAAAAGAGGAAAAATAATGAACTTTTGGAAGAAACTAATAATTACATCCATCTTAACTTTCGCAGTTTTTTTCACTCAGGGAATAATTGATCATCTCCCAGCCCATGCAGCCTTACATAAATTTAGTTTTAATGGCGAGCAAGCCAACGGCTACTTTATCTTTGATGACTCAATCCGAGGAGGCGCACCAATTCGTCCAGATATGTTGAGTGAGTACGACGGTTCTGTCGTCGAATATGCGGTAAATATTGGCGATGAAATATCAGAACAAGGTTCCCAAAGCCCTCAAAGAGCAACCCATGATGAAGCTCGAACTATTGTAACTTTACTCCGTCCTGAATTAGTCAAAGCTTCTCCCAATCTTCCGAAAGACTCTCCACAAGATGATGAGTTTATCCTTTTTGTACCCAAAGTTGCTCGTCAATCAAAGTATGCGCTATCAGTTCGTTTTCGCTATCCTGAAAACACCTTCCAAAATTCTGTAGCTCAACCAAAAAATGTTCCGAATCAGGCATTAATGTCTGTTCATCCCTACTGGAATTTTCCTATAACTATGGGGAAAGTCAAATTTGAACAACCTGTTAAAACCTCAATTGAAGATATTTTTTCATTGCCAAAAAATCAATATGATGGTGTTGGTGCAAGCAATTAGTAATTTTGCGACTCTCAGCTTAGGTGTTTTTTCTCGCCAGAAAATGTTAGTATACAACGCAGCTTAGATTTTTATACTTCTATTTACAGACAAGAAATTGGTATAATTAACCGTTTAATTGCTCAATCTGCGCCGATTGTAGATATTATGCTGGCTACACAAGCACGACGAGATGCGATCGCACGATTAGCAATTACCAGCAACAGATTAGCTCACTCACTACATTAAATAAGTAAAATTATATATGAAGCCAAAACCAGATGTGCCTATTGAGGCACTAAAGCGAATTTTGAAAATGTTGCTGAAATACCCAGTAATGGTATTAGCTGCGATCGCTAGTTTATTAATGACGACAGTTGCTAATATCGCTGCACCTCAAATTATTCGCTGGGGAATTGATGCTGGTATTGCCAAAAATAACTTACAAGTGATTTTGACTTGTGGGGGATTGATGGTTTTGGTGGCTTTGATTCGGGGATTGTTTAATTTTGGGCAAAGTTTTTTTTCAGAGATAGTATCTCAAAGTATCGCTTATGACATCAGGAATAAATTTTTTAGTCAAACCCAGCATTTAGATTTAAGCTACTACGATCGCACGCCCAGATCACAACTGCTCACACGTATTAATAATGACATCGAACAAATTCGCGTTTTTATTGGTGCAACCTTGCTGCAAATTTTCGGTGCTGCGATCGTATTATTCAGTAGTGCGACAATTTTGCTACTCATGAATTGGAAGTTGGCACTTATAGCATTAGCAATTATCCCGATTTCCTTCATGTTATTAGGCGGATTTTTTCAAAAAAATACTTCCTTGTTTACTCAAGCACAGAGGCAGCTAGATGATTTAAACTCAATTTTAAAAGAAAATTTACTCGGTGTGCGTGCAGTCAAAGCTTTTGTGCGTCAAGAAACAGAAATAAAACGCTATGCCGTTGCTAATGAAGATTTCCGCACAACAAGTATCAAAACAATTTATGCACTACGAGATACATTTCCCATAATTTTTTTAGCGAGCAATTTACTTGCCGTTGCTATTTTTGGATACGGGGGTTTAGAGGTAATTAGCCACAGCTTTTCTATAGGCGAACTAGTTGCCTTTAATTCCTATTTAGGATTTATCATCCAACCAATTTTTCAGACGACTTTTGCATTTCAATCTGTTGCTCAAGCATCAGCATCAGCCACTAGAGTTTATCAGGTGATAGATGCAGAAATTGCCATCAAGGAATCTCCCAATGCAGTTTTTTTGCAAAGATGCGAAGGAAAAATTTCTTTTGAAAATGTTGATTTTCGCTACCCAGAAGTAAATGAGAATACCTTAAATAGTATTTCATTTGAAATCCAGCCAGGGCAAACAGTGGCAATTTTAGGTACGACGGGAGCAGGTAAAAGTACACTTGCTAAATTGATTCCACGTTTTTATGATGCAACAAATGGAATAGTAAAGATTGATGGATATGATGTCCGCTCCTTAAATTTAGTCAGTTTACGTTCTCACATTGGTTTGATTTCTCAAGAAGCAAGTTTATTTTCTGGAACCATCCGTGAAAATATCGCTTATGGAATACCAGATGCACCTCTTTCAAAGGTAATTGAAGCAGCTAAGTTTGCTCAAATTCACGATTTTATTATTAGCCTCCCTGATAGTTACGATACTGTTATCGGCGAACGAGGAATTGGTTTATCGGGAGGGCAGAAGCAAAGAATTACTATTGCTCGGATATTGCTAAATGATTACAAAATTCTGATTGTAGATGATAGTCTTTCTGCTGTTGATGCCAAGACAGGAGCATTAATTCAAGAAGCCTTCAAAGTTCTGATGGAACAGCGTCAATTTACTATAATTTTTCTCACTCAACGGATTAATAATATGGTAAATAATGCTGACCAAATTTTCATAATTGATCGAGGTAAATTAGTTAAAACATCTTCCGGTGCAGAGCTAATTGAAAATGCCATCCTAAAAAACTAGTTATTTATAGAAATGCTAATTTTTGGATCTCTAGAAAATTATTTATATCTCAAATCAACCTTGCTAGACTCTCTAAGATAAAATTGCCATCCATGAACAGAAAAATTAATATCTTTGAATCGGTATCACAAGTCAATGCACCATTACCTGTTATCCGCCGCTTCAGTCAATATTTTCGTCCATATATCAAAGAGATTCCCATCATCCTGGGAATAATTATTATTAGCTCTATTACCCAAACAATACCACCTTTGCTTACTGGTTGGTCGGTAGATAACTTGATACTTAAAGGCAATTGGTTAGGACTGTTATGGATGCTAGTTCTATTAACAATAATATACCTTACGGGGTTTGTATCCAATCGGACTTTGATTGTTAAAGTTGGTGTAATTATGCAGCATTTACTTGCACAATTACGTCAAGATATCATGAATAAATTACAAACATTACCCCTTAGCTTTTATGATAAAAGTAAAGTGGGTGATTTAATGAGTCGCCTGCTGAGTGATGTTAATACTTTAAATCAAGTATTCAGCCCTATGCTACCGCAAGTTATTGGAAGCTTTTTTGGCTTATTAGCAAGTGCAATATTCATGCTTTCCATCAACTTGAAATTGGGTTTAATTACTAACCTAATTGTGCCAATTATGTTATTAACAACTGCTTTTTTTGCCAGATTAGCGAGGGCAAAGTTTCGCATTACTAGACAAACAATTTCTCAGCTTTCAATTAAACTAGAAGAAAATATTAGCAATATTCAAGAAGTTCAAGCATTTAACCGGGCAGAAATCAACATTCAAGAGTTTAAAAAACTTAACGCAGATAACCGAAATGCTAATATCCAAGCAACAGCAATTACTGCTGCTTTCCTACCAACAATAGACTTATTTAATACACTTACTTGGGGAATTGTATTAGCTTATGGAGGCTTTCTCGTTTATAAAAATATCATGACTGTGGGAGCTGTTACCGCATTTTTGTTTTACGTCCAGCAATTTTTTCAACCCATCCAACTTATCACTAACTTTTATACTCAAGCACAATCTGGATTAGCCGGATTAGAAAGAATTTTTCTACTTTTGGATGAGCCAGTCCAAATTGAAGATACCACAGACGCGATCGCCTCCGGTGGGCACAACGCGATCGCAATGCCACCAATTCAGGGTAAAGTTCAATTTGAATCTGTCAATTTTGAGTATAAACCCGGACAAAAAGTTTTAGAAAACATAACTTTTGACGCTGAACCAGGACAAGCGATCGCATTAGTCGGAGCTACTGGTGCAGGGAAAACTACTATAATTAGTCTACTCTCGCGCTTCTATGATGTGTCAAGCGGTGCTATAAAAATTGACGATATAGATATCCGAAAAGTTACACAAGCAAGCCTACGTCGTCAAATTGGTGTTGTCTCGCAAGATACCATGATTTTTAGCTGTAGCGTTGCCGAAAATATTGCCTTTGGCAATCCCCAAGCAACAACGGCAGAAATTGAAGCGGCTGCAAAGATTGCAAATATTCATGACTTTATCTTGACCTTACCCCAAGGCTATGAAACGCAATTAGGAGAACGTGGAATAAATCTTAGCAAAGGACAACAACAGTTAATCAGCATCGCCCGCGCAGTTTTGGTAAACCCGCGTATCTTGATTTTGGACGAAGCAACTAGTAACATTGATAGCCAAACAGAGAACTTAGTTCAACAAGCGATCGCTAATTTACTTCAAGGTCGCACCAGCTTTATCATCGCTCACCGTCTGGCTACCGTCACTAACGCAGACAAGGTATTAGTCATTGAGCAAGGACAAATCATCGAACAAGGTACACATACACAATTGATGGAGCAAAGGGGAGTATATGCAAACCTTTATTCTCTACAACTAGTAAATAATATCAAAACTAGCTTGAAAATAGGTTCTAGAAACTAGAATAGAGGGTTAGTAAACTGCGTAGCAGCTTAATACTATTCCACGAAATGTTCTGATACAAATAATTTGTCTCTAATTCTTTCCCCCTTCTCCCTGCTCCCTTCCCCCTGCCCCTCATCTCCCCAACCCCCCCTGGTGTTCACAATGAAAACCTTTATGCTCCCAAGCTTGCATATCTACTTCAGCAAGCTTTGTTACATTTGAGCATTCCGGTTGAATAATTTGACTGAAAATTGCCCACAATAGGCTACGCGTTAAATCTAATCCAGTTTTGCCCCAAGATTCATTATTGCCAGGAATGCCCGACTCCTCAACAATTTCAGGCTCTACCCAAATACCATGAGCGCCCAAGAGAATCTGTGCCATCCATTTAGCTCTGGGTAAGTGACTTGGCGAAGTAATCAACATGACTTTATGCACTCCCCAACGCCGGAGAATTGGAATACCATAATAAAAATTTTCAAAAGTAGAATTCGCACACTTTTCTAACCAAACATTTTGTAACTCTACTAATTGCGGCTGAAAAATTAACCATATACAGGGGTCTGGGGAACCATGAGAAATTAAAATTGGGGTTTGCGGGTACTGTTTTGCTAGTTGGGCCACATAAGTTTCTCGACGAATACTGCCACCAAGCACTAAGAAGGCATCTACTGGCTGTGAAGAAGCAAAAACTAAGGTTATAGTAGTAAAAATCAGCCAAGTGCCTAAGACAAAGTACAATACACCAGTTAGTTTTTGTAACAATTGCCACAGATTAAAAAAATTTTTTTTAATAGAAATTAACGATTTGATGGTAAATTTACGTTTCATGACTTCGGTAAGAAAACCTGATTTAATAGCTGTCTAATAAGGCTGCAATTAAGCGATCAAAGTGCTATCTTATAAAAGTAATGAATCAGTACAAACATGACGCTAATCAAAGTGTCACATCTTTAGTATAGCCTTCCGGAGACGGCTAACAAACTGAGAAATGGTTGTTAATAATGCAGTATTTTCGGCATCATTACAACGATAAAAATGATGAAGAAAGCATAGCTTAGTTTGGGGTATAAAAACTTAAAAATTTCTGGAAAGCCTGATTGCTAAACTGTCAACAACACAATTATTCCAGTTAATATACATGAACCAATCTGCGAAAAGTTACTCACCGCTCCAAGTAGCCTTGATTGGTGGAGCGATCGCTACGACTGCTACGATGTCTGTATTCGGCTCCGCTTGGACTCGTGGTGTCCGTGCCGCCTTAGCTCTACAAGACAGCCCGAAAATGATAGTTGACCAAGTTTGGCAACTGGTAAATCATGAATATGTTGATGGTAAATTTAATCAACAAGATTGGCAAGCAACTAGACAAACCCTGTTGAGCAAAGACTATTCTTCCCGGGAAGAAGCATACACTGCTATCCGCGAAGCTTTACAAAAGTTGGGAGATCCTTACACTCGATTCATGGATCCCAAACAGTTTGAAGCCCTAACTAGCCAAACATCTGGGGAAGTCTCTGGTATTGGCGTTCGGATGGAAGTAAACGAAAAAACTCAGCGCCTCACTGTCGTCGAAGCCATAGAAAATTCTCCAGCACTGAAAGCTGGGATCAAAGGAGGCGATGAAATTTTGGCAATTGACGGCAAATCTACTCTCAAAATGAAAGTGGATGACGCTTCCAAGTTAATTCGTGGCAAAGCAGGTACTCCCATCAAACTACGGCTGGGACGAGCAGGGCAAAATGCCTTTGAGTTGAAACTGACAAGAGCAAGTATTGAAGTACCAACGGTACGTTATACCCTCAGACAAGAAGGAAATCGCCGCGTTGGTTATATCCGGTTGCGGGAATTTAGCGCCCACGCCGCAGAGCAAATGCAACGAGCCATCCGCGATTTGAACACTAAGAAAGTTGATTCTTATGTCTTAGATTTGCGGGGAAATCCTGGCGGGTTGTTACAAGCGAGCATTGAAATTGCTCGGATGTGGTATAATGACGGCGGAATTGTCAAAACAGTAGACCGTGTGGGCAGCACTGAAGAAACTAAAGCTAATCGCACTGCTTTAACAAATCGTCCCTTGGCAGTATTAGTGGATGGGAATTCAGCTAGTGCTAGTGAAATTCTCACAGGGGCACTCAAGGATAATAAGCGGGCGGTAGTCGTAGGTGGTCAAACCTTTGGTAAGGCCCTAGTGCAGTCAGTTCATGAACTTGCAGATGGTTCCGGCTTGGCTGTGACTATTGCCCATTACTACACTCCGGCGGGAACAGATATTAACCATAAAGGGATTGCCCCAGATGTCAAGCTAGACTTGACAGAGGCACAAGAGCGGCAATTAGCTTCTAATCCAGATTTAATCGGAACTAAGAGCGATCCGCAATATGCCAGAGCGATCGCCATTTTATCAAATAACAACTTCGCCCAGCCACCAGCAAATCAGCCCACTCGACCCATGAGCCGCGCCGATAACCTGAAATTTTAGATTGATGCAAATGATTTCTTCATAGGTGTTTATATAGTAGTATTCCCAAATCCAGATTTTTGGAGTTACGAAAACTGCTTAATATACCGTTCTAGGATTTCGGTTTGGGAATACTAGCTAGTAATCCCATCTCTCAAATCTCAGATTTATGAATCATCAGCCAGTTGATGCAACCACCGCCACCACCCCTTTACCAATGGTGTCGGTGGTTGTTCCTATTTATAACGGTGAGACCGATTTACCAGAGTTAATCAATTGTCTCTTGTCTCAAACTTACCCAAAAGACCGGGTAGAGTACTTATTGGTAGACAATAACAGTAGCGATCGCACTCTCACCATCCTCAAAACATCTGTCGAAAACTGTCCAATTACAATTCGCCCCTTGAGCGAAAACCAAATTCAAAGCTCTTATGCTGCTCGTAATACTGGGATTCGCGCTGCTGTGAGCGAAATTATAGTTTTTACCGATGCAGATTGTCGCCCACAACCTCAATGGTTAGATTCATTAATTCAGCCTTTTGTCAATAAGGAAGTAGTAATTGTCGCTGGTGAAATTTTGCCGCTACCAGGTAAAACTCTACTAGAACAACACGCAGACCGTGAAGAAACTTTGTCGCAAAAGCATACCCTTAACCATGCCTTTCGTCCTTATGGACAAACCGCTAATTTGGCGATACGACGCATTGCCTTAGAAAAAGCGGGTTTATTTCGTCCCTATCTTACCACTGGTGGCGATGCCGATATTTGCTGGCGGATTTTGGGTGAAAACATCGGACGTTTGGAATTTGCCCCAAATGCGATCGTTCAGCACCGCCACCGCGCCACACTTAAAGAACTGCAAAGTCAATGGCGGCGCTATGGACGCTCAAATCGCTATCTGCACGAACTGCACGGCGTAGATTTGATGCGAGAAATTACACTTAAAGAATGTGGCTATCGTTTGGCACGTTGGTTATTGAAGGAAATACCACGGGAT
This sequence comes from Nostoc sp. LEGE 12447, assembly GCF_015206985.1. Classification (NCBI taxonomy): domain Bacteria; kingdom Bacillati; phylum Cyanobacteriota; class Cyanophyceae; order Nostocales; family Nostocaceae; genus Nostoc; species Nostoc sp. LEGE 12447. Next base: position 152,539 of record NZ_JADEXT010000011.1, read on the forward strand.
ATTAAAAAGGCGTTGGCGCATCCCGCCGCAAGCATCGCGAGTCAAGCCACCCTTGTAAATTTATTAAATACTCCCATTGGTTTGTTCACAGCGAGGGCACGTACTGCTGGGCAACAAGACTCCAAATTACCAGAAAATGCCAAGATAATTGATCGTCTGTAAAAATACTAGGGAGTTTGCCAGGATAACTGCAATTCTTTCCATATCAACATCTCATATAGGAACCCGCTTTGATTTTTGTTCGCGCAGCGTGGTGTAGCCATATTTACTTGACTTAACAGACAACGAGAAAGAAGGCTCATTGATTTGTACCTAGCTTCGCAAAAATCATCAATATAATATGAATAATATGAGATTGTTGGCAAATTTAGAGGGAGTCTAAACCATCAGATCCAATCCATCTTAATTTCTTTCATTTCTGTGCGTTTCGACCACTTGAGCTACTAACTCGTAATTGATTGCAGCGCCGGAAAACATCGCAAAATCAAGGCATTGCGGATGGAATGTTTCACTAATAAACAAATGCTCCTCTCAGCCCAATTGCATTGGTTGAACCCTAGAAATTCACTAAGTTATCGAACTACTGAATCTATCTTAAGAAGTATATTAAAAAACACGGGAAGCAAATATGCTATTATGGTTAAAATTTTACCTGTAATAAATTGTATTTAAAAGCATGTTTAAAAAGTTTCAAAAAATATAATTTTGTAGTTCTGATTTGGCTTAACTGCAACAAAAAATCAAGATTTTACCTAGAACTGAGATACCTTTCTGTGCTAACTGTGGAAGCAAAAGACCTTTTTAAAACATCCTCTAATGAGCAATATGAACGTGGATGTATTTAGCCAACAGATAGAAAAATTGCACTCACAGATACAGAAACTATTGCAATGCGATACAACTAAGCCAAACTCAGAACAGAAGATCATAACAGAGGCTTTCGAGGAACTTAACACCGCAATAGAAGAATTATTGACAGCCTCTGAAGAATTAAAGGTAACACGAGCCGAAGTAGAGAAAGAGCGCCAGCGTTACCAAGATTTGTTTGAGTTCGCCCCAGATGGTTACTTGGTAACTAATATCGTAGGTACAATCCAAGAGGCTAACCATGCAGCAGCAACCTTACTGGGTGTCAACCAAAAGTATCTAGTAGGTAAACCATTAATTCTATTTATTGCTCAACAAGACCGTCAGTTCTTTTGCTCTCAAATGAACAATTGTCAAGAGCTACTGAATTGGGAACTTAACCTACAACCACGGGGTGGAAAGCCTTTCCCCGCGATGGTTAAAGCATCTGCGGTGTACAAATTACAAGGGAAACAGGTTGGCTGGCGTTGGCTGTTGTGCAACATCAGTGAACGCAAAAAAACTGAAGAAATGTTGCATCAAGCTTACGATGAGTTAGAAATACGAGTAGCAGAACGGACAGCGGAACTGGTAAAAGCAAATCAAAAATTGCTAACTGAAATTACAGAGCGGAAACGAGCCGAGTCACAACTGCTGCACCTGGCGTTTTACGATATACTGACAGGTCTGGCAAACCGCGCTGCATTTATGAACCGCCTAAGCCATGCAATAAATTATTCAAAACGGCATTCAAATTATTTATTTGCTGTGCTATTTATCGACCTAGATCGATTTAAAGTGATCAATGACAGTCTTGGACACCTAAATGGAGATCAATTACTGCTTGCTACTGCAAGTAGGCTACAAGTATGTGTACGTTCTATAGATACAGCTGCACGCCTTGGAGGAGACGAATTTACAATTCTGCTTGAGGGAATCCAAGATGTGTCAGATGTCATCACTGTAGCTGAACGAATTCAACAAGAACTGGCATTACCGTTTGGGCTTGAAGGACAAGAAGTGTTCATAACAGCAAGTATTGGTATTGCCTTGAGTTCGACACTAGATTATAAACATCCAGAAGAAGTATTGAGAGATGCAGATACAGCAATGTACCAAGCTAAGGTGCAAGGTAGAGCGCGTTATAAACTATTCAACTCAGATATGTATGCTAATGCTCTGGCGAAATTGCAGTTAGAAACCGATTTACGCCGAGCAATTGAGCGCCTAGAGTTTCGAGTTTATTATCAACCGATTGTTTCGCTCACTAAAGGCTCTATTTTGGGTTTTGAGGCTCTGTTGCGCTGGCAGCATCCAGAGCGTGGTTTGCTTAATCCAGCAGATTTTATTTCCCTAGCAGAAGAAACTGGACTAATTTTCTCCATTGGCAAATGGGTGTTGCATGAAGCTTGCCGCCAAATGCAAGCTTGGCGGATGTGCCATGATTCCAACTTGCTAGAAAAAATAAGTGTCAATCTCTCACTCAAGCAATTTTCCCAGCCAGATTTGATTGAGCAGATTGGGCAAATTTTATACTCAACAGGTCTTGATGCTGACACGCTAACACTAGAAATTACTGAAAGCGTAATTGTGGCAAATGGCGACAAGGTAACTGCTACATTTTTACAACTTCGAGAGATGGGTATTAAGTTATCAATTGATGACTTTGGTACAGGGTACTCCTCATTAAGTCGTCTTTATAACTTTCCAATTAGTGTGTTGAAGATTGACCGTTCTTTCATCAGCTTGATGAACGCAAATAAAAAGAATTTAGAAATTATTGAAATAATTGCCACATTAGCGCACAAGTTGGGTGTGGATGTTCTAGCCGAAGGAGTAGAGACAAAAGAGCAACTAGCATTTCTAAGAAAGTTGAAATGTGAATATGGTCAGGGACATTTTTTCTCAGTTCCATTAAATAGTTCAGAAGCAGAAGCATTAATAATGGCAAATCCTCACTGGTAAAGGTTATTTAAAAGAATGTTTGGTTCTTTGGGCGACTTCTGCTACACTCCAAAAAATTGCCTGCATAATAAATAATTAAACCTGCTTATATTTACTTTATAAATAGGCTCTGACTACCACGATCTGAATCTTCTTGCTATTTTAGATAAATTGCAGAAAACTGCACACTTTTCAAAATTTCAGTTTTTTCTGCTGATTTCTGGTAATTTAAACAATAAAAGCTAAATAAACATTTTATCTATGTGGAAAAATATGAAAGCTAAAAGTAAATATCTTAAAATATTATTCTCTGCGCGTTGGTGGATGCAGATGTTGCTGAAGGTTGGAAATCTCTGCAAGAGGCTAATTTATTTCTCTACTCAGCAACACCAAAAACCAAATCTGCATCATAGATTTATTAAAGTATTATTTTTGACAACTTTACTAACATATCTTTTGTTTGGACAAGTCGTATCTGCACAAACTCCAAATGTGACCGCATTAGTTGAACAAGGAATTAAAGACTATGATGCCGGAAATTTTCACAATGCGGTAAAACACTGGGAAAATGCATTAAATCAGTATAAAAATAATCCTTCAGCTACGGCGGTTGTAAATGAAAATTTGGCGCGTGCTTACCAACAAATAGGAGAAAATAAAGCAGCGATCGCATCCTTATTAGCAGCAATTCGTGACTATGGCGGTGTAGCAAATATCCAGCAAGTTGGACGTATGAAGTCAGAACTAGCCCAAGTTTACAGCAATTTGGGACAACCCCGCAAAGCGATCGCACTTTTATGTGGTCAACTAGCCGATAAAAGTCAAAAAATAGAATGCACTCTAGACAGTGCTACACAAATCGCCACCAAATACAACGACAAAATCGGTCAAGTTGCAGCATTGGGCCTTCTCGGTGAAGCATATCGCTTAATTGGCAATTATGACCAAGCAATTAAATATTTGCACGTAGCACAACAAGTTTATCCAGCTTATGACTTTTTGGTGTTAAATAGTTTGGGTAATGCTTACAAAAGTCGCGCTCAATTGCGAGAGTTACAAGCAGATTCGGCAAATAAAGCTGGTATTTATAGTAAAGAAAATGAATTTACTCAACAGTCTATAGAAGACTATAACCAAGCTCATCAATATTTTCAGAAAAGTGCAAAACTTGCCAGCGACCAAAAACAAACTTTAGCAGAGATGCGAGGATTGTTAAATTTAATTCAGTTGGGTTCCCAGACCAATAAGAACAAAGTTATTAACGATCAGGAGTTTAGCCAAACCGTTAACGATGCTTTGAAGGTTCTTGAACTCTTACCCGATTCAGCGACAAAAGTCTATGGGGCAATTGATTTAGCATACTTGCAATCAGATGCTAAAGGAACTTCACCTTTTACTTACTGTCCAAATAAATTTATTTTACCCAATGCAGATGTATTAAGCTTGCTACAAAATTCAGTATCAGCAAGTCAAAAATTACAAGATAATCGTCTACTTTCCTATTCTAACGGCGCTTTGGGTCATTTCTGGGAGTGCCAACCAAAGCAAGAAATAGAAGCATTAAAATATACTCAAACTGCAATAGTAGCAGCAGATAATAAGTTGAGTGCCAAAGATAGCTTGTATTTGTGGGAGTGGCAAGCAGGACGAATTTTAGATCGACAGAATCGAAAAGAAGAAGCGATCGCATCCTATCAACGAGCATTTGATACCCTCGAAGATATCCGCAGCGATATTTTAACCGCCGAACGAGATGTACAGTTTGACTTCCGCGATGTTGTGCAACCATTGTACCGTACCTTGGCACAGTCACGGCTCGATTTGCTAGGAGTTGGTGCAATCGCCGATGAACGACGCGCCAAGGAATTATCAGAAGTAGTTAAAACCATCGATGCTTTGAAACTAGCAGAATTACAGAATTATTTTGGTAATGATTGCATTTTAAGTGCCTTGAATCCCAAACAGGTGGGAGAACTCCTCAAGGATAATAGTGTAGCTTTTAAGAATACTGGGTTTTTGAGTTCCATAATTTTAGAAGGCAAAACTGGGATGTTATTGCAATTACCCAATCAGGCCACTAAATTTAAGTGGATTGAAGACCCCAATCAACAAGGTAAAATAGTTAGCAGCAACATCCTACAGCAAAAAATTGCCGAGTTTCGCACAGGATTAGTTAAAGGACAAGAAGAATTTAACTACGATACAACAACTGCGGCACAGCTTTATGATTGGATAATTCGCCCCTTTGCTGAGGATATCAAGCCGGAGAAAGTCAAAACCTTGGTGTTTATTCAGGATGGATTTTTGCGTAGTGTTCCAATGGCAGCACTTTACGACAGCCAACAACAGAAATATTTAGTCGAAACTTATGCAATTGCCACAACCCCCAGTTTACGACTTACCACACCCAAAGCCCGCAATCGCAGTACACAAAAAGCATTAATTTTGGGTTTAACTGAAAAAGCCACAATTGACGGGAAGACTTTTGATCAACTTCTTGCTGTTCCCAATGAAGTTAGCGCAGTTAAAAGTATATTTCCTAATCATACCGACCTCATTGATGAAAACTTTTCCCCTGAAAATTTTGAGAAAACACTTGACAAAACCACATATCCTATTGTTCACATAGCTAGCCATGCCCAATTTGGGATCATTCCTGAAGACACCTTCATTGTCACAGGCAAAAACCAAAAACTTACCATTAGTCAATTAGAAAACTCACTGCGAAACCTCACCAGCAAATCGGATAGCGTCGAATTACTCACATTGACTGCATGTGAAACCGCAGTTGGCGACGATCGGGCCACACTAGGATTAGCTGGAGTTGCATTGCAAGTTGGGGTTAAAAGTGCGATCGCATCTTTGTGGAGTGTCAGCGATCAATCAACATCCGAACTAGTCAAAACATTTTACAGCAACTATCGCAACGCTGGCATGAGTATTGCAGAAGCATTGCAACAAGCTCAAATTAGAATGATTCATGCTAAGAAATTATCATCTGAGGGGATGAATCCCAGCTATGACAATCCTGCGTATTGGGCACCAATGATTGCGATCGGTAATTGGCTTTGAAAGCCCAAATCGCCAACTCCTTTGAGGAGAAAGTTGGCGAATAGAAGATGCACTGCAACTATTCTAGATTTATTGCCAAATACTCGGAAAGTGAAACAAGAAGCGATCGCAAGTATAAGAGAAACACATTTATGAAACCATCTCAAACTCTAATTGATGGCTCTTAAAAAAATCATGAGTGAAATGATCCACCACATTTGTATCAGCTAATTCCAAATTATAAAAATCTACAGCTTCATGGTCAAAATGTGGCCCAGCGTGCCAAGTACCCTCATGTAGCTTGATAAAACAATTCCCCGGAATGCGGAAAGCAGCAATCTCTTCTAGTACTGGTTCATTCACATCATTATGAGGAGGACAAACAGCAATTAACCAATCCTTGCCTTCCAAAGAACCCAGACATTGAGTGCATTGTACATGGCGAGTAATTTTGTGAAACTTTCGCCCTCTCTTCTCCAACCGCATGATATAAAATCGTGGAATCCCGTTTTGCAGGTTTAACTGGGCATCTTCCACATCGTAACCTTTGCCATCAAGACTAGCAAAAATTACTTGTCCATAACGCCGAAAGTTTTCAGAACTCACCCATTGCGCTTGCAATTGTTGCACTGTCTTTGATGTGCCCATATCAAATCTTTGATAGAGATTGCTTAGGTTTATTTTCCCCCAAAATGACCAAATTTTATTGCTCTAAATTGTGGAAAAATAACCTCAGCTAGCTAAATAACTACGTACTTGTTCCTTTTGTCGTCGGAGGAGACTGAGAGCTTTTTGCTCAATCTGACGTACCCGTTCTCGACTAATACCCATGCGATCGCCAATCTGTGCTAAAGAAAGTTCATAGCCATCAGTCAGACCAAATCGCAGGGTTAATATTTCTCGCTGTTGCGGAGACAACTTTGCCAACAAGTCTTGTAAGTCTTGGTGGAGAGATTCTTCAACAGCATAGTCTTCAGGAGAAGGGCCGTCATCCTCTAGGATGTCCTGCAATTCTGTATCTTGTTGTTCACCAACTCGCGCCTCTAGCGAGAAAGGTTGACGAGCCAAGTATAAACACTCTCTAACTTGGCTAGGTGTCAAAGATAACGCATTAGCAATTTCAGCAGTAGTAGGAACGCGACCTAGCTGTTGAGATAATTCTCGCTGTACCCGTTTAATTTTGTTCAGTTTCTCAAAGACATGGATCGGTAAACGAATTGTCCGTCCTTGTTGAGCGATCGCTCGCGTAATTCCTTGACGAATCCACCAGTAAGCGTAGGTAGAAAACTTATAGCCAAGAGCAGGATCAAATTTATCCACCCCTCGCTCTAAACCCAAAGTACCTTCTTGAATTAGATCCATAAATTCCAAATTGCGGTGCTGGTATTTCTTAGCCACTGCTACCACTAACCGGAGATTAGCCTGAATCATTTTCTGCTTGGCTTGGTGGCCCTGACTTAACTGTAGTTCTAGCACCTCAGCACCTAACTCCACTCGATCTGCCCATTCTTGCAGTGTGGGTTCATGGTCTAATTTCACAGCTAATTCTTCTTTAGCAGCTAGTAAATTCATCATCAGCTGCACTTGTTGGGCAAAAATAACCTCTTGTTCGCGAGTCAACAAATCTACACGCCCGATCTCTTGCAGATAACTACGCACAATATCATCTGTAGCTCGAGGTTTTTTATCTGCGGCTAAACTTTTTTTCTTCGTTTTTTGAACTTCGGTAGGTGGAGATGTTAAGTTGCTCATGGTTATTTGCTCCTCTGTAACCTCATCAATTTAGTGGTATCAAGTCTAGATATTCAGACCCACAACCATTTCACACTGCTAATCAATCAATTGGCAATACTGATGAATTCTGGTCTATGATACATTACAAGTCAATTGTTGGAGATAATAAACCCAAAATCAACCCACCCCATAATACTAACATTATCACCAGTCACAAATCAATTACCCTAAAGTATTATCACTATATCCTTTGAAATAATCTTACTATTTTATTCTGAAAAATTGCATATTTTCAAACACAATTATGTCTACTTAAATTATCCAATGGAGTTAACGGAAAAATGAAACCTTGACCGAGCAACGATTTCATCGCCACAAGATAAATCACTAACAGTAAATAACAACATGATTTTGAATTATTAAATCACAAAGGTTTTAAAATTCTCATAGTCTGGATATACATCTATGTAATTGCCATTAAGTGAAAATAATTAAATATAAAATATTCTTTTTTTAGTTCTATTTTTTATTAGATAATAAAACCATCTTAAGCCGAGTACATAGCAGCCAATTTTGAAATATAAACGAATGCACTTCTCCTGCTCAAAAACAGCTTCCTTTAGGAGTCCGGTTCAATACTTATAATTAGGGATTTAGGATGACGAAGACGCAGGTATTTGTGACAATTGTACTTGTGTCATACTGCACGCAGACATCTGCATTGAATGCGGTATCATCAATTTGATTGCTCTTGGAAACATTTTTGGGAATAAAAGTAGTAACAGTGGTAACACTAGCACCAAGGATAGTACTTGGCAAGACAGTAGCACCTGCGATCGCTACTAATATCTTATGGAAACGAAAAGATTTACGTTTAGAGGTGGGTAGTTGATTCTTGCATAACATACTTACAACAAGATTCTCCACTTATCCAATCAGTCGGAAATCATCCAAGACTCTTAAGGAGACAACATCTTGAAGCTTTCTCACCTCATTGACACAATTACATATTCATCAATCAAGATAGATGATTGACTTGTCGCAAAGATTTTCAGGAAAATAATACTAGGTTGCAATTTTAACCACACTCTTCAAGCATCACTTAGTAGATATTGGTTAAGAAAAGTATTGACTTCATTGGCGCATAACCCGACATAGACTGTCTTACCTGCCTTTTTGAGAATGTCTAATCCTTGACCATTATTGCGGGGGTCTGGATCAAGTATAGATACATATATTTCATGTATACGACAATCTTCTGCGATCGCTAAAGCACATGCAGGTGTGCGTCCATGAAAAGAACAAGGTTCAAGGGTTACATACATTTTCAAAAACTTGAAAGCTTTGCCTTGAATCTGTTTAAGTGCGTCAGCCTCAGCATGGTGTTTTCCTGGTGCTTGCGTGTACCCTTGAGCTACTATCTCTTGGGTCTCTACGATTACACAACCTACTGGTGGGTTTGGCAAACATTCCGGCAAAGCTTTTTTGCTTTGAGCTAAAGCAGCCAACATAAATATATCATCCATGTTTGAGCGTAAATTATTTAGATAAATTACACTACCAAAAATTAGTTATCTCTGGCCCAAAAAATCCCCTATATCAAAATTTAGTAACTGTCACACTAATACCAGAATCGAGTTTAGGAACCTTAAAATACTCAATTGGTTCAGTAGTTTGAGAACTTTGGGTATTTGTTGGCTTCTGACATTCCTTAAAGAAAGCGTCTGGATTATTGATGAACTCAAGCGGACTCATCTTTTGGCATCCTCGCTCCTGCACTAGCGAAACTGATTCAGCAGTTTGTTTGGGATTATTGGTCTGTCCTGTAAAATTACTCCATGTAGTGGTAATCGTCGCTGGTTCCGTCAATAAAACTCCAGCCTGATTGCGATCGTGAAACGGCTCCTCTGGAGCATCAGCATCAACTGTTACAATGGGAATATTCTCTTGGTTAGCATAGACACTCTGAGGTAGGAAGAGTGTGCTAATTACAACCACTAAGGTGATAAAAGAGGATTTCATAATTCAATCTCTTAATGTTCAGTCTAATAATTACAATTCGCTAGACACAAACACCCAAAAATAGCAGTCTAGTTTGAGTACTTCAGATTAACACAGGTACTATGGAGTATGGCTAAACTTCATTAAAAATATAGTGGAGTCTAAGTGTACATAGACTTTTATCCAGAAGAGGGTAGTTAAACAATCCATCCTCCCTCTAACACATCTGAATTTGACACTACCCTGTTATCTATTTCTCGTTGTAACTGTACTAATTAATATTTCGTTACCCGTATTACTAGCCGTTTATCTCTGAAGCGTGTTACCATACAGTTACACAGATAAGACAAAATCTAAACTGTTACATAAATCTTGGAAGGGGCATTTTGCATCCATAGCAGAATATAACCAAGGTGATTGCAAGTTTACAGGTAAACCTAAAATATTGGGATATAAACCCAAGGATGGAACTGTGTTGTAATTTTCACACCTCAAGCCACATCAAAAAACCTTCATTACTCTGGGCAAATTGAACTGAGTACGACTTATTACAACTTCAATACTCAACTCACATAATCTTAGTATTGCCAATCCTGGATAATTACCAAAATTACTGTTATTCAAAGTAAGAATTAATTGTTGCTGAAAACTTTTAAAAAGCTTACGTAAATATCCATACAATCTTTCCAATCGTCTTTTTTCACTACGAAAAGCCTACCTCTGAAGTCCTTACATTGCTTGTAGGCTGGCAAAATTTTATATTCCTTACCCTTAAGGTATTAATTCCTCTCATCTTTTCAAAATTAGCTAATATGCAGGGAATATACTGGCATATTATATGAATTTTTTGTAAAGTTCTTCAATTAAGTGTTCTTACATAATATGATATTGAATGTTAGATTACTAATCAATAATTACATCAGTATCAAAACAAAAGTGAGTGAACCAAACAAAAGAACACTGGTTAAATAAATTACGAAGAAAATTATAAATTATCCTGTTGTTTCTATCAGGATAGTATAAATCCCTGTAAGTTACAATCGCTACTTGTTAAGCTATCTAATATATATGCATCAAACAGGTTGTGCGTAGTTTATTGAATATATTCCGTAAAAAAGTATATCCGACAATACTTTGGTTTTAAAACAATTAAACATTAACAAAATCATCAATATGATACAGCTAACATTAGCAACACGAAGTAATCTATAGTACTGTTGCGCTGAAATACCGAGGAAAATCTACTACAAATACAAATAGTCATTATTTTAAAACTTTTTTATTATGACGATGGAATCTTTACCACAGTTTGAAGAAGTAAATATTCAGAAATACTTAGAAGTTATTCAACGGCGTTGGCTACCTCTAGTCGGAATTTTTAGCATAGCTGTTACCTTTGGATGCTTGTATGCCTTTTCACTAAAACCCTCATACAAGGCAGAAGGAAGTTTGATGATTAAAACAAATCGATCTTCCTCACTCACTGGTTTACCGGACGACATAGGACGCTTGGAAGCTTTGAATATAAACGACAATCCCCTGGAAACCCAGGTGAGAGTTATTGGCTCAAATCCAGTTATTGACAGAACAATTAATACCCTCAACCTTAAAGATAAGAAAGGCAAAATGCTGTCGATTCGCGACTTAGCGGCCCAACTAAAAATAGAAGGAATTAAAGGTACTGATGTTGTACAAATTTCTTATAAAAACAACGATCCTGAACTGGCTGCCAAAATCGTCAATGAAGTTATCAAAAGTTATATCGATTTAAATATCCAGGCTAATCAGGATGAAGCACGGACAGCCAAAGGGGTTCTTGTAACAGAAGTACCCAAAGCTGAGGAAGTCGTCAGAAGAGCTGAATCAAAACTGCGGGTATTTAAAGAACAAAATAAAGTTGTTGTCCTCCAACAAGAAGCAACCGCAGCAGTCGACACAATTTCTAAGCTAGGAAATCAAATTTCTCAAGCTCAAGCTCAACTAGATGATGTCAAAGGTCGTTTACAACAGTTAGGCAGTGAAGCTCAGTTAGATTCACGTCAAGGTGTAATCGCATCTGACTTGAGTCAAGCGCCTGGGGTTCAAAAAGTGCTTATCCAACTCCAAGAAACGGAAAGTCAACTAGCAATAGAGCGGACTCGTTTTTCACCTGAACACCCTACAATTACTAGCTTAGAAGAAAAAGTCGTAGCTCTTAAGAACTTGTTGAAAGAGCGGACAGGACAAGTCGCTGGGACAGCCCAGATAACAGAGGGAAGTTTACAGCTTGGGCAACTGCGCCAAAGCTTAATTGCAGATATTACTCGCGCTCAAGCAGAACGCGTTGGTCTAGAAAGACAAATTGCCACCCTCTTGCGACAGCAAGATGCTTACATCAAACGAGCAAATAATTTGCCAAGACTAGAACAGACTCAACGAGAGCTAGAACGGAAACTGCAAGCAGCTCAAACGACTTACGAAACCCTCTTAAAGAAACGCCAAGAAATTGATATTGCACAGAACCAAAAGATTCCTAATGCTCGTGTCATTTCTCTAGCTTTAGTCCCCGATAAAGCAGAAGGGCCTCGCAAAATCCTGTTTATTGTTGGTGGAGGAGCAGTTGGTCTTTTCTTGGGTATCATTGTCGCCTTTAGTTTAGACTTGATAGACCGCTCAGTGAAGACAGTTAAAGAGGCTAAAGAAGTCTTGAAATACACTGTTTTAGGAGTAATTCCTACACAGAGCAAAAATCCTAAAACTCATTCTTCCATAGCAGGAATTGATAGACCTATTCCCAAAATTATTGGCAGAGATATTCCTTATTTCCCTCTTGGTAACGCCTACCAAATACTCCAAGTAAACTTGAAGTTCCTCTGTTCTGATAAACCGCTCAAAAGCGTTGTAATCACCAGTTCTGTTGGTAAAGAAGGAAAGTCTGATGTATCTGCAAATTTAGCTGTGACAATGGCTCAAGCGGGTCGTCGAGTTTTACTCGTGGATGCAGATATGCGTAATCCCATACAGCATCATGTCTGGGGTCTAAACAATACAGTTGGATTAAGTAATGTCATTGTTGGTCAAGTTTCTTTAGATGCAGTTGTTCAAGAAGTGATGCCTAATCTAGAAGTTCTTACTTCTGGAGTTTTGCCTCCCAATCCAGTAGCACTGCTAGATTCTCAACGGATGGCAACATTGATAAGTAACTTTAGTAGAGATTACGATTTAGTTATTTTTGATACGCCACCTCTTTCAGGAATAGCAGATGCTGCTGTTTTAAGCACCCTCACTGACGGTATCCTATTAGTCGTCCGCCCTGGAGTAGTTGATTTGAACAGTGCCAATGCAGCTAAAGAATTTTTAAATCAGTCAGGTCAGAAGGTGTTAGGGATAGTCATTAATGGTGTGAATATTAAAAATGAGTCTAATAATTATTTGCCTGAAAGCAAAAAAAGACAAATTAAAGAAGATTTAGTATCTAGCAGTTTAACCAAATTTACCAAAGAGCATTAATCGTATAAATATCACTACCAGTATCTTAATTTATTTTTTTTGCATTTGGGAAGCATTTCTATATGGATAAACACAAAATCAAAACATCTTGTTTAATTAATAACTACAATTATGCTGAATTTGTTTCAGACGCAATTGATAGTGCTTTAAATCAAACGGTTAAATTTGATGAGATTATTGTTGTTGATGACGCATCAACAGATAATTCTGCGGAACTCCTTGCTAGATTTACTCAAAGAGAGAATGTTAAATGTATCTTCAAAGAAAAAAATCAAGGACAATTATCATCCTTTAACGAAGGTTTTTTAGCTGCGACTGGAGAGATTATATTTTTTTTAGATGCCGATGATATTTATGAACCTCAATATTTAGAAACTGCCCTAAATTTTTATAAGAGACGTAGTGAATGTGACTTCCTATTTTGTGCATATAAAAAATTTGGGGCAGAAGAAGGAATATTTCAAGCTGATGCAGTTGATTTAGATTTGGGTTATTCAGTAATCCGAACTTTATGCAATGGTGAATGGATTGGCTCCATAACTTCAACATTGTCAATACGTCGAGAAATAATTAGAAAATTTTTACCTATTCCAAAGACAGAAGATTGGCGTGTAAGGGCTGATGACTGCCTGGTATGGGGAGCCTCTTTGGTAGGGGCTAAAAAGTTTTATATGTCTAATCCTTTAGTGATGTATAGAATACATCAGAATAATCAGTATCATAATAAGAGCTTTTTAGATATAGACAAAAACTATGAATATAAAAGATTTTGGAAACGCAATTCTTTATTTAATTACATCATTAAAAAAAATAATTTTAGCCTACCATTATTATTGGCTTTCACCTCTCTTGATGAGCTAAAAACAATACCATGCCCAAACCTTCAAGATTTTATTTCATATTTGAAAATAGTATTTTTGTTTGAGCCTAATTTTTATTGGAAAATTAAGGGCATGATTTTGTTATTTAACTACTTTTTAAAAATTTTGATGGCTGGGAAATTAAAAAATAGTAGGTAATTAATGATTATGTAAAATACTAATCTAACTCAATCTATTTGGTGAATTTAGCAAGCTAGTAAAATTTGCATATTTTGATAAAGAGTGTCACATGGTTAAACAAAGTAATGCTAAGTAAATTAAGACTTAAAAGCTTATCACAATTAAAATCTCGTTCTAGGTTACGTGCAATTATTGCTAATACAGGTTGGTTGTTTGCTGACCGCATTCTCCGTATGGGTGCAAGTTTGGTGGTAGGAGTATGGGTAGCACGCTATTTAGGGGTACAGCAGTATGGTCTATTTAACTATGTTTTAGCCTTTGTTAGCTTATTTAGTCCGATTTTTACTCTTGGACTAGACGATGTAGTAGTTCGCCATATTGTCCGTCAATCATCAAACAAAGAGGAAATTTTAGGAACCACTTTTTGGCTAAAGTTGCTCGGTGGAATTGCCTCTGTCTTATTGGCGGTTGGCAGTATGTTCTTCTTAGGTGAGCATGAAACACTGAAGATATGGCTAGTTGCAATTTTAGGAATGGCAGGGATTTTTAGGGCGGCTGATACTATTGAATTGTGGTTTCAATCACAGGTGCAGTCAAAATACAGTGTAATCGCTAAAAATATAGCTTTTCTGCTAAATACTCTCATCAAAATAGCACTAATTTTAACAAAAGCACCATTGTTAGCCTTTGCCTGGGTAACATTAGCAGAATTTGCAATGAGTGCAATTGGCTTGCTGATTGTTTACCAAGCCAGAGGTACCTCAGTGTGGTTATGGCGTTGGAACTTTACTGCTGCAAAAATTCTTTTGAAAGAGAGCTTACCTCTGATTTTTTCGGGGTTCGCCATCATGATTTTTATGAGAATCGATCAGGTAATGCTAGGTCAAATGATTGGAGATAAGGAGGTTGGAATTTATTCTGCTGCGGTTCGTGTTTCTGAAATTTGGTATTTTATCCCGGCGGCTATTGTCTCTTCGGTTGGTCCATCAATTTACGCAGCTAAGGAAAAATCAGAAAGTCTTTATTATCAGCGAATAGGACAATTACTTCGTCTCCTCACATATATATCTTTTGCAATTGCTCTGCCAATGACATTTCTATCTGACAAAATAATTATGGTGATGTTTGGAAGTGGGTATGCACAAGCAGGACCAATATTAGCAGTTCATATTTGGACTTCTTTGTTTGTATTTATGGGTCTTGCAACATCACCGTGGTTTATTGCTGAAAGTTTGAATCATGTTTCTTTAGGTAAAACTTTATTTGGGGCAATATTGAATATTATTCTTAACTTATTGTTTATTCCTAAATATGCAGGTTTTGGTGCTGCGATCGCAACAATAATATCTCAAGCTTCTGCTGCTTTTCTATGCAATGGGTTTGATAAAAGAACACAAAAAATATTCAAAATTCAGATGCGATCGCTACTTCCTTTTTATAAATTCTAATCGTTATTTATCTTTAGACTTTACTTATTAATTCATATTAGCAAAATTAATCCTATATGCAAACACCAATAACTTTAATTATTTTTAATCGCCCACAAAAAACAGAGAAAGTTTTTGAAGCTATTCGCCAAGCCAAGCCAAAAAAGCTTTTTGTCATTGCAGATGGTCCCCGTAGCAACCGCGAAGGTGAGGCAGAAAAGTGTGAAGAAACGAGGGCAATTATTGAGAGAGTTGATTGGGAATGTGAAGTTATTAAGAATTATGCTGATATCAACTTAGGTTGTGCGAAACGAGTATCTAGTGGTTTAGATTGGGTATTTAATAATATTGAAGAAACAATTATTTTAGAAGATGATTGTATCCCTCACCAGACTTTTTTCAGATTTAGCGAAGAACTACTGGAAAAATATAGATATGATACTAGAATCGGCACTATATCTGCCCAAAATGTTCAATTTGGACGAAAACGCACAAATTACAGTTACTACTTTTCTCGTTATAACCACTGTTGGGGTTGGGCAAGTTGGAGACGTGCTTGGCAACATTATGATTTGACTATGAAACTCTGGAAAGAGGTGCAAGCAGAAAACCTTTTACATGACATTCTTATAGATACAAAAGCAGTAAATTATTGGCGACGAATATTTCAGTCTATTTATAACAATCCTACAGGTATAACTTGGGATTATCAATGGACATTTGCTTGCTGGATGCAAGGTAGCTTAAGCATTATTCCCAATGTCAATTTAATTTCTAATGTTGGTGTTGGTGCAGACGCAACTCATTTCAATTCCAAGCAAGAATTTTCTTTCATTAATATGTCAATGGAAGCAATAGAGTTTCCCTTAAAGCATCCACCGTTTATTGTTAGGAATATAGAGGCAGATATTTTTACGCAGAAAACAGTCTATAAAGCAACTGCATTGGATATTTTTAAAGAAGAATTGAAGAAAAAATTAAATTATTCAACAGTCAAAAAATAGTAACCCATCTAGTAAATTAATAGACAGATTAAATGTCAGAAATTAAGGTAAAATTAACAGAAAAAATACTAACTGTCTTACTATTACTCATTACTGTAGGGGCATTGACCATACACCCTGCACAAGAAATTTCTATATCTACCCTTGGAGGCGATAAGCTAGATACTATATTCAATATAGTTTCATATTTAATTCTGTTTTATTTCCTACTTTTATACTGGAAAGGTTTTCTTTATGTAATTACTAAAAGTCCATTACAGTTTCTTTTGATAACAATAGTTATATTTTCTCTTTTATGGTCAGGAGACTTAAGTTCTAGTCTTACTTATATGAGAGGTTTAATCCGACTATATTTTCTGGCAATCTATTTGGCAATGCGTTATTCTCTCCGCGAACAAATGAGATTAATCGCTTGGGCGCTTGGTACATCTGCATTATTATCTATGATATTTTCTGCATTGATACCAGGTTATATTCACCAATCACCTGAATTAATAGGTATGTGGAGTGGAATCTATGGTCATAAAAATGAATTAGGATACATGATGGCTTGGAGCGTAGGAGTTTTTCTACACCTTGCTCTTAGTAGCAATCGATATCGCTGGTTGATGTGGGGAATATGTGGGATATCTATATGTCTAATTATTCTCTCACGTTCCACAACATCTTTGACGATTATATTAACAATGATATTACTTTTACCTGTCTATAAATCATTTCAAAAAACTAATTATAAATTACAAGTTATTCTAATTACTTCGACTTTAATGTTACTAATTATCGGTTTAATATTACTTATCAATAATATCGATACTGTAGTTGGTACTTCCGGCAAAGACCTTACCTTTAATGGACGTTCCGATCTCTGGGAGCTAGTGATGTCCAAGATTTGGGAAAGACCCTGGCTAGGTTATGGATTTTCTGGATTTTGGACTAGTACTTCTGCATCTAATTTAAGAGCTACTTATGATTGGGCAAGTAATGCTCATAATGGCTTTTTAGAACTATTGTTAGAATTAGGATTTTTAGGGTTTTTGATTTTTGCAGCAGGCTTTTTTCGGTTCTTTGCAATGGCATTAACTCGAATTATTTCTGTTGCTAAAAAGCCGGAAGATTATTGGCCAATGCAGATGCTAATTATCATTGTAATAGTCAATTTTTCAGAAGCAAGATTATTAACTCCTAGTTGGAATTGGTTAATGTATGTCACTACGTCGCTATCTTTGACTCTTGAATATGAACGAAATCATAAAAATGTTTTAGTTAATAATTACGAAATTAAAAAAAATGAAAGTTTTACATCTTAATACTCACGATATTGGTGGAGGTGCTGCAAGGGCTGCCTATCGTTTGCACACAGGTTTGCAAGATATAGGACTACAGTCAAAAATGCTAGTTCAGGAAAAATCTAGTAATGATAAAACAGTAATTGCTCCTAAAATTAGACTGTTTCAAGGCATCGCCAAAGCCAAATTGACATTTGAAAGCCTACCATTAAAGCTTTATACTCAAAAGAAAAATACTCCATTTTTTATTCAATGGTTGCCAGATAGAGTTATTTCTAAAGTTGCTCAGATTAATCCAGATATAATCAATTTGCATTGGATTAGCGGAGCTTTTATGCAAATAGAAACGTTCTCTAAGCTAAAGCGCCCTCTAGTTTGGACTCTCCATGATGTGTGGGGGTTTACTGGAGGGTGCCACGTTATTGGAGAATGCGATCGCTACAAAGTATCCTGTGGAGCTTGCCCTCAACTCAACAGTATGAATGAGTGGGATTTATCGCGTTGGGTATGGCGGCGTAAAGTAAAAGCTTGGAAAAATATTAATTTAACTCTGGTTTCCCCAAGTTCTTGGTTAGCAGAGTGTGCTCGTTCCAGTTCTTTGTTCCAGAATTTGCGAATTGAGGTGATTCCTCACGGATTGGATACTCAAAAATATCGACCTATTAATCAATATTTTGCACGAGAAATACTGAAGTTACCTCAAGATAAGAAGCTGATTCTCTTTGGAGCCATAGAAGCAACAAGCGATCGAAATAAAGGATTTCATTTGTTGCAGCCAGCTCTACAAAAATTGAGTAAGGCCGGATGGAAGGATAACTTTGAAGTGGTTATTTTTGGGGCATCTCAACCGGAGAATCCACCCGATTTAGGCTTTAAAACATACTATTTAGGGCATTTATATGATGATTTATCTTTAGTAACTGTTTACTCGGCAGCTGATGTGATGCTTGTGCCATCTCTGCAAGAATCTTTTGGACAGACAGCTTCTGAATCACTTGCTTGCGGTACTCCAGTTGTTGCATTTAATTCTACTGGCTTAAAAGATATTGTCGATCATCAGCAAAATGGCTATTTAGCTAACCCTTATGAAGTTGACGATTTCGCCAAAGGAATTGCCTGGATACTTGAAAATGAGCAGAGGTTAGAAAAACTGTCATTCTATGCTCGCAAGAAAGCAGAACAAGAATTCACCATAGAACTTCAAGCACGTCGTTATTCAGCTTTATTTGAGGAAATATTGATGGTAGCCAAAAAATCTCCATTTAGTAACTAAATTTAGTAAATAAGTAAATACTTCATAATATGTCAATACCTATAGCTTTTATAATTTGTACAGAACCTGGGCGCTTAGAAGCTCAGTCTTTAATGCTTGCAGAAAGTATTCGTAAGTTCTGTGGAGAATTGAAAGATACACCTATATATAGTTTTCATCCTAGAGTAGGTGAGCCAATATCAAAGCAAACCCAAAAAGCATTTGAAGCGTTGCAGGTAAATCATCAACAAGTCCCTATTAATCAAGAATTCCATGAATATTATTTAGCAAATAAGCCCCTGGTATGTGCCTATGCAGAACAAAATATTGATGCAGAAATATTAGTTTTTCTAGACAGTGACAAATGCTTTTTTTCTGCACCAAAAGAGTTTTTGTTGCCTATTAATTGCAACGTTCGTTTACGTCCTGAGTATGGTCAAGGAATTGGTTCTACAGGTTTTCGAGACTCTCAAGAATGGTACTGGCAAAAATTATATGAAGTGCTGGGGGTAAAACATGAGCTATTTGTTGAAACACCAATTGGTAAAAAAAGGATTAGAGCTTACTGGAATTCTGGTTTGGTCGTTGTGAGAAGGAGTGCGGGTATATTTACAGCTTGGAAAGAGAATTTTGAAAAAGTCATGCGCCTTGATATCACTCCTCCCCAAGGTATTTATTTTGTTGAGCAGTCTGTTTTGTCTGTAACTTTATGTGCCTTGGAAGAAAACGTCGAGCATCTTCCTGCTAATTATAGTTATCCATTACCTTTGCATAACCGTTTATCAACAGAATTACAAATTAAACATTGGAATGATATTATATCAATTCATTATTTCAATTTATTTTTCTATAACGATTGGAATACACAAATAAAAAAATTGAAAAAACTTAACATCAATTCCGAAAAATATCTATGGTTGTGTCAAGAGGTTGTCAGACTAAAAATGCCTCGTGTATCAGTTTTGCACAGATATATGTTGGTAGTTAGAAGAATGGAACAAAAATTACGAAATTTTAATTTAGATATTAAGTTGAGTAGCTGGATAGAAAAAATGGCTAAACTTTAAACGTAATGGAAATAATTACGTTTAGCTTTATTATTTGTATTGCTCATTTCCATAGAAATTACGTGAGGTAAATAAGATGAAAAAAGCAAATATAGCTGTAGTTATGACCTGTCATAATAGGCGTAATACAACTCTTGCCTGTCTACATACTTTATATGAGCAAAAACATCATTGTGATGTTTATCTAACTGATGATGGTAGCTCTGACGGGACTGCACAAGCTATCAAAGCAGAATATCCAGACGTACACATTCTTCAGGGTAATGGTCATTTATTTTGGGTAGGAGGAATGCATCTTGCCTTTGATGAGGCGATAAAGAATCAATATGATTATTATCTATGGTTGAATGATGACACATTTCTAGAACCCAATGCTGTCAGCAAATTATTACAGATTCATCAAGATTTGACTGCACAAGGTTATCCAGACTCAATTGTAGTTGGTTCAACTAAAGACCCAATGACAGGAAAAGCAACCTATGGAGGAGCAGTAAAATCTAAAAAGTGGTATTCTAATAAATTTGAATTTTTAGAACCAAGTTTGGTTATTCAAAAATGCGATGCTATGTATGGTAACTGTGTGCTAATCCCTAAAACTGTTGCTGTAAAAGTTGGCAATATTGATACAGCTTTTATTCACAGTTTAGGAGATTTAGATTATGCCCTCAGAGCGCGTAAATTGGGTTGTCAAATATGGGTAGCTCCTGGATATATTGGTACTTGTACTAAAAACTCTATCCGTAACAGTTGGGTAGATACTAATTTAAGTATATTACAGCGCTTAAAAAAGGTGCTGCAAATTAAAGGATTTCCATTAAAACCCTGGACTATATTTTGTATCAGACACTCTGGGCCATTATGGATATTTTTCTGGTTTTTACCATATATAAGAGCAATTATTGGTTACAAAAATTTGGCAATTTCTCCTACATTTTCTGAAGATATTAACCAAACCAACTCACAAGTTTGATTCTGCTACTAGGATCATTAACTAATGATATTTGGATAATTCATAACCATCTAAATAAGTGAAAAAATGTAGTTTCAAAAATCAATTCTTTAAATATTAAAATCATCAATAGATTATGGGCAAACGTTTACTAATTATCTCAACGCTTGATTCTAGTCAACCATTTGGTGCATTTACTAGACCTTTTTATCTAGGACAATATCTAACTAAAGATTTTGATGTTTTTCAGCTAGGATTAGATTGTTCATCTGTTAAGTATGCACCTTCTATTTCGATTGGATCAAGAAGCCTGAAGTCATATATTCAAACTATAGAAGAATGTATCGATGAGTTTTGTCCAGATATCGTTTATGCTCAAGAAACTTTACCTGGATTAGCTGCTTTAATTTCACTTAAGCTTAGAAAACACAGAAATTTCTCTCTTGTCTTAGATTTTCATACATTTTCAGCGTATGAATACTGGATGCGCTTGTTTTCGGTTGCCAATCCTTTCAAAGAGTTTATACAATGTATTAAGACATATATTGCTCAGGGAATTCTGATATTTTCTGGTAGTCCAATTATTGCAGCAGGTGACTCAATTCCTAAACTAATTTCCCAGTGGTATGGTAAAGCTCCAGACCAGATTTATAGTATCGGAAATGGAGTTACTGAAGACTTATTAAATACTGAATCGTTTTTGAGCCAAGACCCTTATAAAGCATTTAGACCAGCGAAAATAGTGGTTCTTATTGCTCCTAAAACATTTCAGTTTCCAAGTAATGATATGTCTGTGTCAATGACTATTCAGGTTGCTAAAAATATTGAAAATCATCAGGAGAAAATACATTTTGTTGTTATAGGTAGGGATAGTAGTGATATTTCAGAACCAATACCTTCTAATATTTCTTTTTTGGGGTTTTTACCTAAAAGAGAGGATTTTGTTAAACATGTAAAATATGCAGATATTGCTTTGCTGCCATTCTCTAAGCAAGCAGTAGCAGGTGGCGCTCGGAATAAAGCGTTAGATTATTTCGCTAGTAGAAAGTTAGTTGTATCAACACCAGAAGGATTGCGAGGTTTAGAAGAATTCCGGCACTTAGAACATCTTTTAGTAACAGGATATTCTACTGAAGAAGTCGCTAATACAGTGCTAGATGCAGCTTCAAATTTTGAGAAATATCAATCACTTGTAGATACGGCATACACCTTAATTACAGAGAAATATTCTTGGAATGCAAGAGCGCAGAATATCGCACAAATTCTAATGGAAGTAAGTTGTTCTTAGTTAAATTTATTTATTTCAAAGAATATATCGACCTAAAAAATTTAAATTTAAGTTTTTTTAGTATTGAAAATTTGAAATATTTAAATATCGCTAGCAATTAATTTTTAAATACTTGCCTTTCTTCTGAAATAAACTCTCATAATTCTAAAAATAAAAATTCTTTAAGTCATGAAAAATCGATTTTCTTATAAATTTCTTGGTGTTAAACTTGATGCGCTCTCTATCCCAGAGTTAAATTTATTAATTGAAGAATCTATTGATAAAAACGAGAAATGGATTATTGCTAATCACAACTTGCATAGTCTTTATCTCTTTCATAACGATCCAAAAATGCAAGCGTTTTATGCCAAGGCTGAATATATCCATATTGATGGTATGCCTTTATTGTTTATTGGAAAGTTGTTAGGTTTTCCAATGAAACGAGAACAAAGAGTAACCTATGCTGACTGGGTATGGCCTCTGATGGCAGAAGCCGCTAGTAAAGACTGGCGTGTATTCTATTTAGGTTCAAAGCCAGGAGTAGCGGAACAAGGAGCAAGTATTTTGCGCAAGAAATTTCCTGGTTTACAGATTGCTTGCGCTCATGGTTATATTGATATGGATAAAGATAGTGAAGAAAATCTCGCGACTCTGGCTGCAATTAATGCTTACAAACCTCATGTATTAATGGTGGGGATGGGTATGCCACGCCAAGAGCATTGGATTTCGGAAAATCTGGAATATATTCATGCCAACACTATTTTGACTAGTGGAGCCTGTATGGACTATGTAGCAGGAGCAGTACCTACTCCTCCTCGCTGGATGGGAAGGGTTGGCTTGGAATGGTTGTATCGCTTGTTATCTGAACCGAAAAGACTTTGGAGACGTTACTTGCTTGAGCCTTGGTTTGTAGCTACATTATTTTTACGAGAAATTTGGAGTATGCCAAGCCAACAAAAAAAAAATAGAATGCTGCTATTTATCACTACAAGATTCCACAAGTTTGTAGCCTGATTGAGTTTCGCCAAGCCTCACCAGTACGTCACTCAATTTGTCACGAATTTATGAAATACTGTATTAAGGCTTAATCATTAATTACTTCAAGACACTTTATATCTCATCATCGTAAATGATGAATAATATCTCCACATACTTCGTTGAGAATAACATTTGAAAGTGCTATTTACGTCTGGGTGAAGTATTAAGTTGCTTGCTTAAAAGCCTGGGCAATAGCGTTGCGAGCAAGTTTAGGTTGCAGGTTTTCATCGAAGGGAAGTGGACGCAGGAATTTCCAGAGACTTGGATTGTTTCTAAAGGTTTTTCCTGGCATCCAGTCGGGATGACGTATCCAGGTATGACGGTCGGTAATTCCCCATGTAATTACAGTATCAACTCCAGCCGCAAAGCAGAGGTCAAGATATCGCTTGTAACTGTCGGCTACCATCTGGTCTAGCTTTTTGATTCTATCAGGCAGTGGGGCATCAATGATAATATCTAATTCTGTGATTATTGGTTTAACTTGAAGATCATTAAGCCGTTTTAAGACAGAATTAAATCCTTTTTGGTCAAAACCATAGGCAGTAGAAAACCATAGATGTGATTGGATACCTGCACCATCAATTTTAACGCCACTATTCTTCAGATATTCGACCATTTTTAAGAAACGATCTGATTTCCATGTAGCGCCTTCGATGCCGAAATCGTTGAGGTAAAATTTCTTGCTACTATCAACTGAAGCCGCAATTAAAAACAAATCTCGAATTAATTCTCGTTTTACCCCTTTACGCAAACCGTAGGTAGGATTATCAGTTTCATTTTCACTATCAGCGATAATTTCATTGGCAATATCCCAAGACTTTAAAACAGGGCTATTGCGATAATGCCCCATAACTCCTTTAACATGGCGTTCGAGCATTTTAAGAGTGGGGGGATAAGGTAGCCAGTCTGGTTTTCCCATGTGCCAGAAAAGGGTATGCCCATGCAATTGTATATTATGCTTTTGGCAGAAACCAGCGATCGCATCTGCTGACTCAAAAGTAAATTTTCCTGGCTGTGGTTCAGTGGCGTTCCATTTTAATTCACCATTTGGTGTCACTATCGAACATTCACGAGCAATTAGGTCAGCGTAACCCTTCTCTTGTAGCAAAAATTCACTAGAAACTGCTGCACCATAACGCTTTCCTTTGGCTGCTGCTAATTGTCGAAGGGGAGAATTGACATTTGCGCTTGCACTTAGATAATTTGCCGTAGCAGCATTTGTGGTACCATCTTCATTCTGCCTATCCTTTTGTAAAAACCCCATAGTCAATAAGGCAGAAAGGGTTGTGTATCCTGCTCTTTTTAAAAATTTTCTGCGATAAGGCATAAACGATATTTAATAAAAAGCACAATTATTATATTACAGAATAATTTTTTATACTTTTTAAAGTATCGCACTTACTCGACATCCTACCATAAACCGAAGTGCAAGGCTGATAGCCAAAGTCCATTCATGTAGACTGAAATCATCTAATAATAGCCCTCTTTAGAGAAATGTAATATCCCCTCTTAGAAGGCTCAGATGTGAGTAACGACAAGGCTTAAAAGGGAATCTGCAAAAGATTAAAACTTTAACTTATAAGCATATTGCGAGTGGTTTTGTTAAACTGGCGATCGCTTAGAAACTACGTTCTTGAATATAAGCTGCTCAAAACAAAATTTTATTCTATTGTCAATCCTCCAAAAGACATAACATATATTATTGATGCTTACTTAATTCTGATTAACCAACTCAAAAGCTTACTCATAGCCGTTTTCGCTCAACCACACTTAGTTAAGTCATAAAAATCTCATATTTGATAAATTAATATTAATATCATTAAAAAAATTGAGTATTAACAGCTTCTACAAATTCTGATTAGCAGACTTGTATTCTGAGCAAACATTTGAAACCACAGCTAAGGTAATTATTAATCAGTGATGCTATATTACCAATTGTTATTCCTAACTTGTGATTTTTGAGTTATCGACAGAGTTATGCTGTTATATAGTAATAATTAATTGGCATTTTTTCTTCTTATGCCCTGAAATATCCTTTTTTGCTATTTTTATTAAAGATAAATATCAAGTTTTTTCATACTACAATGAAAGACCAACGACTAGATCGGATTTTCAACAAACCTTCATTACCAGATAAATTTGAACATTTGGAACTGGATGATAATTTCTGCATCATAAATACATCAGAGCAAGTGCAAAGGTTTGCAGATAGTCCTGAAGAGGTGATCTGGGGAAAAGATATCCGGCTAAGTTTTCCTGAGTTTATCGGACTTGAAAAGATTTTGCAAGCTATTTTGCGAGGAGAGCAGCAACTATTTGATTTAGAAGCAATTGGACGACGTTCAAATAAGATATATATATATATATTCATATATATATTATCGGCAACCAGGATGAAAATAAATTTAGAAATAAATTAATTGTTTTTATTGAAGATGTTACCAATAATTTTATTTTAAAGCAAAATTTAGCGTAACAAACTTATGAAGAAAAACTGCGAATTGATTCTTTAAACGCATACAATACTTATATGGAAAAAATAATTAATTCAATGCCGGATGCTTTGCTAATAACTAGTAGCAAAGGCAATATTAAAAAAGTAAATAATGCTGCTCAAGAATTATTTGGCTTTAGTGAAGAAGAATTAATTAATCGCCCACTATCTCTGATAATGGATGACGACCATTTTTTAATAGAATCAATTTTTAAAAATTATTATTTCCGGCAAAATTTTCATAATTTAGAAGTAGTTTGTCGAACTAAAACTAGAGAAAAGCGGTTGATTGCTTTTTCTTGTTCAGTAATTCCGAAAAAAATACAAGGATTAGAAGATATTGTCTACATTGGTCGGGATATTACGGCTCGACAATATCGAGAACAGCGTACAAGTACCCAGTATGCTGTCACTCGGATATTATCAGAATCCCAAAGCATAAAGCAGGCAATTCCGCAAATTTTGCAATCGATTTGTCAAAACCTGGGATGGCATTTAGGTGAACTTTGGGTACCAAGTCAATATATTGGCACTCCGGTACAGGGGAACAGCATCAATGCAATACTAAGGTGTGTGGAAATTTGGTCAAGTCGAGTAATTTCTGTGCGAGAGTTTAAGGCAATCACCTGGCAAACTACCTATACTCCCGGTATTGGCTTACCTGGTCGAATTTGGATTAGACGTTTGCCCTTGTGGATTAAAGATATCACAGAAGATGGAGACACAAGGCGATCGCAACCTGCGGCTGAAGCTGGATTGCACGCAGCCTTTGGTTTCCCTATCTTAGACGATAGTGAAATCTTAGGAGTGATGGTTTTCTTTAGCCGTGACGTACAACCAAAAGATAAAGACCTATTGAAAATGATGGGTTCTATTGGTAGCCAAATCGCCCAGTTTATCAAACGCAAACAAGCAGAAGATGCTCTGATAGAAAGCGAAGAACGCTATCGGGATTTATTTGAAAATGCTAATGACTTGATTCTATCTGTCAATGTCTATGGTCGTTTTTCGTATGTCAATCTTGCATGGCAAGAAACTTTAGGATATAGCGAAGCTGAAATTGCGAATATGACCATTTTCGATATTATACATCCAGAGTTTAAACAAGAATGTTGGCAAAGGTTTTATCGCGTACTGTCAGGAGAAAAGTTTGATCAAGTAAAAGCGGCATTCGTTACTAAAGATGGTCAAACAATTTTTTTAGAAGGTAATATTAACTGTAAATTTTCTGAAGGTCATCCAGTTGCCGTTCGTGGCATATTTCGCAATGTCACCCAGCGAATAGCAGCAGAAGAAGCGCTACGTCATCAGCAAGAAGAAACCGAACGTTTATTGCTGAATATTTTGCCAACCGCAATCTCCAAGGAACTGAAAGAAGAATCAGCTAACATTGCTGAAGAATTTGCTGATGTCACGGTTTTATTTGCAGATATTGTCGGCTTTACCGAAATTGCTGCTTCTATGAGTGCAATTCAAGTGGTAAACTTACTTAACTCGATTTTCTCAACTTTCGATCGCCTCACCGAACAATATAGTTTAGAGAGAATCAAGAACATTGGCGATGCTTATATAGTAGTTGGTGGTTTACCTACGCGCCGCCCAGATCATGCTCAAGCGATCGCTCTTATGGCACTACATATCCAAACTGCGATCGCTCTATTTAATACTGAAAATAACCAAAACTTCAACATCCGTATCGGCATCCATAGTGATTCCGTAGTCGTTGGAGTAATTGACCTCAACCAATTTACTTATGATCTCTGGGGAGACACGCTAAACATCGGTAGCTGCATGGAATCTCAAGGTGTTGTTGGTAAAATCCAGGTTACAGAAAATACTTATAAGTCTTTGTGTAATGAATTTTTATTTCAAAAGCGGGGCGAAATCGAAGTTAAAGGGAAAGGGAAAATGACAACTTATTTTTTGGTTGGGCAAAAGGGATGAGGGGCATGGGGCATGGGGCATTGGGCATGGGAAATAGAGAAGAGACTTGTTCAATAATTTCCCCTAATCCTTTCCTGCTCCCTGCTCCCTGCCTCCTCTACTCCCTACGTATTCGGAATCAGCCGCCCACAAGGATAAGTCGCTGTCTGCTTTTGGGCACTTTCAGCCACTGCTGCAGGAACCTGATCCGATGGTTGGGTTTTGGCTGCTAGATAGTCTTTTTGCAGTTTATCCAAAATGGCTTCTCGCTTATCGTAAACACGCTTCAGGGGACGAGGTTGGCACTTATTCAAGACGTATGCTGTTACCAGTGGTAAAGCGATCGTACTATCGGTATAACAAACAATTGTGTTAGGCAACTCTTCCGGGTCAATCTTACCCCAGCTAACGGCTTCTGATGGGGTTGCTCCAGACAAACCGCCTGTATCTGGACGTGCATCAGTAAACTGCACAAAGTAATCGTGTCCTCGTTCTTCTAGCCCTAATACCTCATGAAGTTGCGGTTGAGTTTGTAGTAAAAAGTTCTTAGGACTAC
Organism: Nostoc sp. LEGE 12447; assembly: GCF_015206985.1. Lineage (NCBI taxonomy): Bacteria > Bacillati > Cyanobacteriota > Cyanophyceae > Nostocales > Nostocaceae > Nostoc > Nostoc sp. LEGE 12447. The sequence continues at coordinate 180,868 of NZ_JADEXT010000011.1, forward strand.
CGCCACCGAGAATTACAGCCGCACTTTTACCGCCTGACTCACGGGCATTATATGCGATCGCAGCCGTTTCATTTACGTCAATTGATGGATCTAACACCAACTGCGAACCTTCCAAAGCCAAAGCCGCCACGTTCATCCCAATAGAGCTATCTCCTGGAGAAGACGTATATATAGGCACGCCATACTCATAAGCTGTAGCCAGCAAGCAGGAATGCTGCACACCCAGTTGCTTTTCTACTTCCCGAACATACTTACCTAGTAAATGGTGAAACTCAGCAGTTCCCATCCGCTTCTGAAACGCTTCCCCTTGTAAAATCTTGCGGATGAACGCATCGGTTTCTAGTAGCACATCGTAACCAAAGATAATGTCATAAATGCGAATAGTCCCTTCCTGACGCAGTTTCACATCATCCAAAAAAGGATTACCAGCAAAGAGTTCAAAACCCAAACCGTAATGCATATCATGGTAAAGATTTGCACCAGTGCTAATCATCCAATCAATAAAGCCATTACGAATTAAGGGTGCAAGCGCTGAAACCCCAAATCCTGCTGGTGTCATCGCACCAGAAAGGCTAACTCCGACAGTAACACCTTCGGTTAGCACATCACGACTCAGAAGTTGGCAGATTTCCCGCAACCGCGCTGAGTTATAAGCAGTGAAGTATTGATCGATCAAATCCACTACATTGATATCATTTGATATAGGTGTAGGTGCAATTTTTTGACCCAGCTGTTTAGACATTTTGGCACTCCCGAACAGTAAACACGCCGAATCTAATGTTATCTAGCTTTCAACCAAAGTGATAGCAATTTAAATAGTACAGCAGGTAAATCCACCCACGGCACGGAGAAGTAGTCATTTCCCTCTGCTCCCTTCCCCCCTTCCTCTTCGTTGAGTTCCCAAAAATATTAAATTTAATGGAAGATTTAATAAATCGAGAGAGGTGTACGCTACCTAGATGTGAAGAATGCGTCAACAGAGGACTCAACCAATGGGATATGTAATTGCTACTGCAAACATGAAAGGTGGCGTTGGTAAAACTACCCTCACCGTCAACTTAGCTACCTGTTTAGCTAAAAATCATGGCAAGCGGGTGCTTGTCCTTGATTTAGATAGCCAAATTAGCGCCACACTCAGTTTGATGTCGCCTTTAGATTTTGCCAAGCGCCGTAAACAAAGCAAGACATTTAGGTATCTGATCGACGAAGTTATCAATCCAGACCCACAAGCAAAACTCACAATTCAAGATATCATTCAATCCCAGGTTTGTAATCTTCCCGGACTGGATTTATTACCAGGAGATATCGACTTATATGATGAATTTGTTGTATCAGAAATGCTACATCAACAAGCAACTGCATTAGGAGAACAGGACTTTGAGACGATTTGGAATCGCTTTGAAAGAGTGCTGATTAATAACATTTTAAAACCAGTCCGTCAAGAATATGATTTTATCCTTCTCGATTGTGCCCCTGGATATAATTTATTGACTCGTAGCGCTTTAGCTGCCAGCGATTTCTACATACTTCCGGCGAAACCAGAACCCTTATCTGTAGTGGGTATTCAACTACTAGAAAGACGTATCGCCCAATTGAAAGACAGTCATGGACATGAAACAAAAATAGATATAAAAATGCTGGGAATTGTATTCAGCATGTCTACTGCTAACCTTCTCACTGGCAGATACTATAAACAAGTGATGCACCGCGTTGTCGAAGATTTCGGGGTAGAGAAAATTTGTAAAGTACAAATACCAGTTGATGTCAATGTTGCTAAGGCTGTTGATAGTTTTATGCCAGCTGTTTTAAATGCTCCCCAATCAGCTGGATCAAAAGCATTTTTTCAGTTAACTCAGGAGTTGTTGCAAAAGCTATAAAGACCTAATCAGTAAGCTAATGAGGGTAATATAGCAGTCTTAAATCATTCATTAAAAATTAGATCCCCGACTTCATAAAAGTTGCCGGGGATCTGGACAGCACGAATTTTCATAAATTAGATAGTATTGCTATAAGTAAGTTATCTTTTATATAAGTTCAGCACTTATACGGAAGCTATATGCAGCGAGATTCGGCTATTGAGTGAGAAGGTCAGTAAATCTTACTAAGAAACAATGCTTACTCAAAATTCTATACCGACAGAGAAAAATCAGAACTTGGTAATACGTTTACCACGGACTCTGAGTTATCTCGAAACCTGGGGCTTTGGCTTAACGGGTCATGTGGGATGGATTGGTACTGCCCCTATTATTCATGCGGCGTTAGGGCCTAAAGCGATTTTAGTTTGGTTTGTTGGCACGATTATTTCCTTTTTACTGAACTTGCAGGTGCAAAGTCTAGGTAGACGTTGGCCAGATGTCGCTGGAGGAACACCGAATTATACCACAAGGCTATTAAAAAATTTTCCTGGCTTAGGTCGTTACGTAGCATTAGGATACTTTTTTAGCTGGGCAGCAGCACCGGCACTGTATGCGATTATTCTCACAGACTTAATTAAAGTCAATTTTGGAACATTAGGTATTTCTTGTCCAGAAACTTTATTAAAAGTTTTATTTACAGCTATTCCTTTTATTTTAGCGTTCAGTGGCACTCGTGCTTTAGCGCTCTTGCATTTATTTTTTGTATTCCCAGCAATTTTATTACTGCTTTTGTTTTCTATTGAAGGCGTTTTATGGTTAGTCTTCTCAACTGCTAGTTTTAAATTTATCTCAACCAGCACACATACTATAAGCTTTGAAGAATGGGCTAAGTGGTTTTTTCTGGCTAGCTATTCAATTTATGCTTGTGAAACCACTTCTTCTTTTGTAGCTGATAGCCACCATCCGTATAAAACTTTAAGCTTCTTAACCGTAGCTGCTTGGCTAATTCCTCCAGTCTTTTTAGGTGGTTCTTGGGTATTAATGTGTTCGGGTCAAAATCCTACAATAGGTGACGATGCGTTCTTAAATCTGGTAGCAGCGTCTAAGCCTTTTTGGGGTGAATCTGCCTCTTTTCTAGCAACACTTTTGATTACTGTATCTTGTCTTTTAAGTTCTGCTACGGCAGTTTCCAATTCTCCTCGGATATTATATCAACTTGCCTTGGACAGACAGATTTCTCCCATATTTGCATTAGTTTCCCGTCAAGGTGTCCTTGGCCCTGCTATCTTCGTTACCTTTCTAATCAGTTTGCTGTGTCTAAATTTGGGAAATGTATCTCAACTTGTCACAGTAGCAGGCACCTGTTATTTAATGTCCATTATGGGGTTACATCTGGGATTATGGCTGTGTCGAGGAAAACCCCAGGTGTTATGGCCTTGGTGGTCACTTGGTTTTTTCTGTTTAGAAGCGGTAGTTCTAATAGTAGGAGGTTTAGCTTGGAATTGGAGAGATTTTTCAGTGGGATTATTATTACCCATTGTTCTGATGATAGGAGATGTCGGGCTACGTCGCTTAAGATTTGCGCCACTAGAGTTGGAATGGTGGACACAGCGTTACTATACTCGGTCTAGCACAAACAATTCAGACTTTCTGATACTACAGGTGATTGTCCTAGTATCATTAATTTGTATTACTGCTACAAGCAGTTGGGTTATCCGCGATTTATTAGGTAAAGTTTCTGATAATCCTCAAAATTCTTTACTAGCTATTCTGTTAGTAACGCTTTCTTTAATTGGAGTAGCGATCGCTTGCTGGACAACTCTACCACAAATCGTTGCTATTGATGAAGCACGCAAACAAGCTAAAAGCCTATTTATCACTACTCTCGATACCGTTCCAGATACTGTTTTAGTCTTAGATGAAAACGGTAAAATTTGTCAAACAAATGCTGCGGCTGAAGAATTATTTCAAACACACTCTCAGGAGCTGCTTGGGAAAAACTTGAATCAACTCTTAGTATGTTATCACGGTAAACCAAAGCAATGGTCTATCAGAACTGAGCAAACTTTAAAAATAAACCAAGGTCTAAGAATTGTTGAATCGACTATTTCACAGCCATTTAATTCTCAGCTAAGGGAGTATGTTGTTATTATCCGTGACATCACTAAACGGAAGTTAGTAGAGGAAGAATTAATCCAATATCGTTATCAGCTTGAGCAACTGGTTCTAGAACGTACTGTTGAACTTATCAGAGTAAATCAACAACTAGAACAAGACATTATCAAGCGCCAACAAGCACAAGAGCAACTACTTCACAATAGTCTTCATGATGGGCTAACCGGATTACCTAATCAACGATTATTTATGGAGCGAGTGCAGCAGGCAATAGAACGTACCAAACAGCACAATAATTATTTATTTGCCGTACTCTTCTTAGACCTAGACCGCTTTAAAGTTGTTAACGACAGTCTGGGACATCTACTAGGAAATCAACTTTTGATTGCAATTTCCCATCGGCTAAAGTCAGTTCTGCGAGGCGGAGACATAGTTGCCCGTTTTGGTGGAGACGAGTTCACCATCTTAATTGAGGACATTGAGGATATTGACATCGCCATACAGGTAGCCGAGCGAATTAAAAATGTACTAGCTTTGCCATTTCAATTAAATGAGCATCTGGTATTTACTAATGCTAGTATTGGCATCGCTTTAAGTAAGCCAGATTATGAACAATCAGCGCATATTCTCCGCGATGCCGATGTTGCAATGTACCGCGCCAAATCACTTGGTAAAGCACGCTATGAGGTCTTTGACCAAAAGATGTACGAGGGTGCATCTTTGCTATTAGAGTTAGAAACTGCTCTGCGAAATGCACTGCTCAAACAAGAAGAATTTCGCCTTGATTACCAGCCAATTATTTCACTTATAACTGGCAAAATTATTGGATTTGAGGCCCTGATACGTTGGTATCATCCAGAACGAGGTCTTATTTCCCCTCAAGAGTTTATTCCTCTGGCTGAGGAAACTGGAATGATTGTTAGTATTGGGCAATGGGTGCTTTCTGAAGCCTGTCAGCAAATGCACAGATGGCATCAACAATTTCCTAGCTCGCTACCTCTGACAATTAGCGTTAATTTTTCTGGGAAACAAATAACGCAACCCGATGTGTTTAAACAAGTTAAACATATTTTGCAAGAAACTGGACTGGAGCCATGCAGTTTGAAGTTGGAGATTACTGAAACCCTGTTGATGGATAATTTTGAATTAGCTACCACCGTACTTTCCCAGTTAACAGAGCTAAATGTCGAGATGCACATGGATGATTTTGGAACTGGTTATTCATCCTTGAGTTATCTACACCGCTTACCTATCAAAACCCTGAAGATTGACCGCTCTTTCGTCACTAATATAGGTAGTCGAGGAGAAAATTTAGAAATTGTAAGAGCGATTGTGACATTAGCTCATAATCTCAATATGTCTGTTACAGCAGAAGGCATAGAAACTGTAGAACAATTAGCACAATTGAAGGCGTTACAATGTGATTATGGACAAGGGTATTTTTTCTTACCACCGATGGAAAGTGTAGAAGTAGAAATGCTACTTGCTGCTAACTTGTGTTACAAAAACTTTTTAAATAGATAAGTTGTTTGGTATCTAATTCTGTTTGGAGAAACAACTTGTAAAATTGAAAAATCAATTATACTTGAGAATCTTCATTAGTGTTGTAGTACTGGCTGTAGCTGGAAATCTTCTGCGTTATTAACTAACCCTTCTTCTAACAATAGTTCATTAATAAAAATATCAATTTTCTCTCGACCAATATTCTGCATGACTATCATGTGTGCCGAGTTTTCAAAAACTGCTAATTGCCACTTTTTAATTAACCTTTGAGAAGGTTTTTGAAAAACTACTGTGTTGGAAAAATTATTTAACATACATGGATATTCTCTGATTTGAAGTTGTTGAAAAAGATATTGAGCATTATAAATACACGTCTTAGCCTCTTTAGCTAATCCATCATAACCTCTTGTTTGTACTGCATACCAGAGAATTAGGGGAGTATGACCATTTCTAGATCCCAGAATAGTTGTATCTTTTGAACCAATATATTCAATTTCTGTTTCAACTTTTTCTACCCATTTTTTCTTAGTTAAAACTACACCACAAGGTAAGGGAGAACCAATGAATTTAGCAGAAATAGCTACACTATCTATCGGTTTTTGAAAATTCACTTGCGGAGCGCCATCTAAAAACGGTAATATTAACCCTGAAAGTGCAGCATCACAATGAATGTAGTAATCTTTAATCTGATTGCGCTCTAAAATTTCTAGAACTTTGTCTAAGTTATCAATTGCACCTTTGACAGTAGTTCCAATATTTAAATTGATGATAGCTGGATAACGACGATTTTCACTAAGTAGTTGTTCAAAATGGTCATAATTCATTTCTCCATTAATTTGCGAATTCACAACATTATGTTGAATGCGGAATAATTTCGCGGCTTTGGGAATTGAGTAATGAGAGTCTTGTGATGAATAAAGAATCCCATTAGGGTAGATTTCTCTTGCTAAGAAAATTCCATATAAATTACCTTCAGTTCCACCAGCAGTAACATAACCCCAAAACTGATTTTCTGGAATTTTATAGAGGTGAGCAAAAAAAGATAATACTTCTTGCTCAAACTTTCGGGAATGGAGACCAAAATCTGGCTCAATATATGGGTCTCCAGCATTATTTAACAGATGATTGAAAAATTTCCCGATCGCACTGTAATCACAACTTAAATTATACGGATAGCCTGCATGAAACTGCGATCGCTGTTCTATTTGCAGCAAAAAATCTGCCAACTCTTTAGCAACTTTATGTGACATATCTTTGTATCTCTTGAATTTTGATTAAGTTAATGGATGTTTTAATCGAAAATTTACGTATTAATCCATACCTTTATATTTTCTTTATAAGACTGAGATATGCTTCTATACATGAAAAGAATACGGTGAAAGTACTTAGTCTGCTTCAGTAAAAACACCTGATTTTTTTCTTATAAGTATATAACCCTTAGAAATTACTTGCTTTACAAAAACACCATAATATGTATTAAGTAAAATATCTTTTTTAGGCGGTGACTACAAACTGATTTAACGTGAATTCTACAGATGTGTCTATGTCATTACAGACCTCTCCTTGGTTTCAATACTTCTCGGTTAAAGGTTAAAGGGGAAGGGGCAAAGGGAAAGAAAAAACCTTTAACCCTTCCCCTTTAACCTTTTCCCAAAACCTGATTCTGAATTAAAAATGCTTAACCGAGAAGTATTGTCCTTGGTTTTACTACACAAAATTTTCCCTCTCCGAGTTGGAGAGGGAAAGGCTTGAACTTTATTTCAAGGTAGGGAGAGGTTCGTTGAACTCAGATATATTTACTAGAACTCTCCTGCTAAGGCTGCAACACACCGTTCGCAAATTAAGGGGTGTTCTGCTGATTCTCCCACATGAGTAGAGTAGTTCCAACAGCGATCGCACTTTTGCCCGTCTGCATTCACTACCCCAATTCCCCAGTTATCCTCACCTTGAACACTTAAGGTTCTCAATCCTTGCAATGCGTCAGCAGTATCTAATAATTCCACTTGGGAGGTAAGGAATAAATAGCGCATTTCATCAACACCATCACCATTAACAGGGTTTAAAGCTTTGATAGCAATACGTAATTTTTCATCATTGACATAAATTAACGCTTTTGCTTCTAGAGAAGAACCAATAATTTTTTCTACCCTAGCTTGCTCTAAAACCTTATTAACATCGGTGCGAAGTCGTCGCAATGTTTTCCAAAATTCCGCTAATTCTGGATTACGCCATTTTTCCTCTACCTGTATCCAACCGGCTTCAAACACTGATTTGTAAGGTGTTTTATAAGGGAGATATTGCCAGATGTCTTCGGCGGTGTGGCATAACACTGGTGCGATCGCTCGTGCTAAATTATCTAAAGCTATTTTCAGCACCGTTTGACAACTGCGACGGCGGAAAGCATCTTTTGCACTGATGTACAGCCTATCTTTGGCAACATCCAAATAAAAGTTGGATAAATCGACCACGCAGAAATTCTGCACAGTTTGGAAAAAGCGGAAGAACTGGAAACTCTCAAAGGCTTCCGTTACTTCCTCAAATACCTCGGTGATGCGGTGCAGCATATAACGGTCAAGTTCTGGCAATTCCTCGAAGGGAACTGTATTTTTTTCTGGGTCAAAATCATCCAAGCTACCAAGCAAAAACCGCGCCGTATTGCGAATTTTGCCTCTGACATCATTCATCTGCTTGATGATGTTTTTACCAATGCGGACATCGCCAGAATAGTCTACCGATGATACCCACAATCTCAAGACATCTGCACCGTAAGCTGGTTCTACTTTTTGATTTTTCCCACCTTCAATGATTGTATTGGGGTCAACCACATTTCCTTCTGACTTGCTCATCTTCCGGCCCTGTTCGTCCAAAGCAAAGCCGTGAGTTAGTACAGTTTTGTAAGGCGCAACGTCATTTACCGCTACACTGGTCAGCAAGCTTGACTGAAACCAACCACGATGTTGGTCGGAACCTTCCAAATATATATCAGCAGGGTAGCGTAACTCTGGACGCTGTTGGACGACAGCTGCCCAAGATGAGCCAGAATCAAACCATACATCCATTGTGTCTGTACCTCTGCGGTAAGACTTGCCATTTTGGCGATAAGATTCCGGTAATAACTCCTCAACTGAAAGTTCCCACCAAGCATCAGAACCTTTTTCAGCGATAATTCCTTGGACGTGGTTGATAATTTCTTCATTAAGCAGTGGTTCACCTGTGGCTTCGTCGTAGAAAACGGGAATGGGTACACCCCAACTCCGCTGACGAGAAATACACCAATCGGAACGTTCCGCTACCATTGGCGTGATCCGATTTTCACCTTGGGCTGGAATCCATTTTACAGTTGCGATCGCCTTTAGTGCTTCTTCTCTAAATCCTTCCACGGAAGCAAACCATTGTTCAGTAGCGCGGAAAATCGTCGGCTTCTTCGTCCGCCAATCATAAGGATATTTGTGGGGATATGCTTCTTCCTTCAGCAAAGAACCAGCCGCAGCCAGTGCATCAATCACTGCCTGATTCCCATCACCCAGCACATTCAACCCAGCAAATTCTCCCGCCTCTTGGGTAAAATTGCCGTTGTCATCCACTGGTGCAAGGATGGGTAAACCGTAACGCTGACCAACAATGTAATCTTCTTGACCATGACCTGGTGCGGTATGTACCAACCCAGTACCCGATTCAGTAGTAATATAATCACCGCCGACAACAATTGGGCTTTCACGGTCAAATAGAGGATGACGATAAGTAGTATGTTCTAAGTCATTCCCCTTAAAGGTGGCTTTGAGAGTTAACTCAAGTCCCAACGTTGAAGATAACCGTTCGACCAAATCAGCAGCAACGATGAGGTATTTAAAATTGCTCTGCGCCTCTGACTGGGAAACCTCCACCACTGCATAGTTCAAATCTGCATTCACTGCTACCGCCAAATTCCCCGGAATTGTCCAAGGTGTGGTTGTCCAAATAGCAACACCCAAATCTGGCAGATATTCCGCCAACAGTGGTTTTACAGCTTCCGCCAAACTTGTAACTGGAAAAGCTGCATAGATACTGCGTGAAACGTGACCTTCTGGATATTCCAACTCAGCTTCAGCTAAAGCGGTTTTAGAGCTAGGACTCCAGTGAACTGGCTTCAAACCGCGATAGATGTAGCCTTTTAAGAACATCTGACCAAACACACCAATTTGAGCCGCTTCATATTCCGGCTTCAGAGTTAGATAAGGGTTGTCCCAATCACCCCAAATACCATAGCGTTTAAAATTTTGGCGCTGGTTATCTACCGTAGCTAGTCCAAATTCTTTCGCTTTCTGCCGCAGTTGTAAAGGCGTTAAATTTTGCCGTTCTGCTGACTTCATGTTCTGCAAAACTTTTAACTCAATTGGCAAACCGTGACAATCCCAACCAGGAACGTAGCGAACTTTACGCCCTCGTAACATTTGGTAGCGATTAATAATATCTTTGAGAATTTTATTTAAGGCATGACCAATATGGAGTGAGCCATTAGCGTAGGGAGGCCCATCGTGCAGTATAAATAATTCGCCGGGGTTACTTTCAAAGAGGCGATCGTAAATTTTATTTTCTTCCCAAAATTTTTGGATTTCAGGCTCGCGCTTGATGGCGTTTGCCCGCATATCAAAGCTAGTCTTGGGTAGGTTTACAGTATCTTTGTAACTTCCTGATTCGGTCACAGTCTCATGCCTAGAATTAGGTGTGCAGGTTTTATCAATTATAGAAGATAGCCTGAAAACCAAAATTCGCTTTTTGAGAGCGAGTTTGATAAACCTCTCCCTACCTTGAATTTTCGATAATAAAGTTGCAAATATAAAGATAGGACTTTTCCACAAGAGCGTAGGGCGTGTTTTCAAAGTCTTAGATCCCCCCAACCCCCCTTAAAAAGGGGGGCAAAGAGTCTCTTAAAGTCCCCCTTTTTAAGGGGGATTTAGGGGGATCTAAAAAGTTAGGAGGCTAAACAAATAGTTTGAAAACACGCCCTACGCCTAGCCCGCCACATCGCTACTATAAAATTCAGATGGATTAAAGGTAGGTTGGGTTGACGTAAGGAAACCCAACCTACCTTTAATGCACAAATTTAAGCTTGACACGGTACTAGATTTATGCAATAAAGCGGATTATTGCAGTAAAGGAGTTGTGCTTTTACCGTTAGTTGACACATTCGCAATTGCAGCTTGAGCCGGTTGAGTGGGAAGAACCGCTACAACTGAAGCAACTTTTGAACTAGATTTTTTATTTCTTTTTCCATTAGAGCCGCCAGCTTTGGAATACTCTATACTGTTTCTGCCATAGATAGTTGCAACTCCACTTAGCATTCGTTCAGACATTTCGGAAAGGGCTTTATCCATCTGGGTTATTGTCTTACGCGATTCTTCAAGATTGGATACAAGCGTGTTATGAGCTTCTAGCGTCGAACGTGTAGTGTTGATAAGGTGGTTGTAGGCTTCGATGGTTAATCCATGTCCTAAATCCAGGTTTTCATCAACGGATTTAAGCAAGGCGAGACGAAGTTGGGCTTTGTCAACAGCAGCAGAACCACGAGTTCTTAAAGACATGAGATATCCTTTTTTTTAAGAATTCCTTTTTCAACATAGTGGAGTATCCTTTTGCCTGAGATGGGTAGTTTTGTGGATTTATTTCGTTGAGCTTTTAATGAAATAATTACGAGTTTGTCTGTATTTTTACTCATTTTCCATATCGATTTGCTGTCTGAAAATAAGTGCAACCAGCAAATGCGAACGCAATATCAACAAATGCGATCGCTATATCAGCAAATGCAAACTCCGAATCAACAAATGCGATCGCTATATCAGCAAATGCGAACTCCGAATCAACAAATGCGATCGCTATATCAGCAAATGCGAACTCCGAATCAACAAATGCGATCGCTATATCAGCAAATGCGATTGCTGAATCAACAAACGCGATCGCTATATCAGCAAATGCGATCGCTGAATCAACAAACGCGATCGCCAAATCAGCAAATGCGATCGCCACAATAACATGATAGGAAACTAGAACATCTAATTCCCTCCCCTTTATAAGCTATGGTGTATACACCGTAGCTCCGACTCAGAGAGAGACGGTTTTGCCTGCCTAGTAAAACCAGGGAAGGGTATTTAGGCGATTAGGAGACTAATCAGGAATTTGGCGTTGCTGAATCAAAATATGAATCAGGCGATCGCTGGAATAAAACTTGTACCTCACATCGTGAGCGGCACTGAACCATACTTAAGATAATGTATGACCAGTCGGATAGAGTGTCTCAGCATTTTTTCTGACTTAGAGTAACAAAAAGTTTTCCGATGTAGTCGAGCAAGATAATGTCGAAAACGACTGTTTTCTCCTTCAACCCTGGTCATGTAGGTTTTACTAACAATAT